>NZ_JADBTR010000019.1:0-8221 GCF_020246065.1 Microcystis sp. M144S2 | reverse complement strand
GTCAGTAAGGGTGTCAACAAGGAATATTACAAATTGTTAACCGAGTCTTGAAAGCCTTGTGCTACAAAGGTTTGAAATGTTAAGAAAGATGTGACTAAAGGACAGCTTATCAAGGGGGGCAGGGGGGATCGAACCTAAAATCCATTTTTAATTTAATTATAACCAGCTACTTAATTCATAATTCCCGCATCTCCCTACAATTGTAAAGACAATTGCCGAAAGTGATCGCCGCGATGTTCAAAACTTTGGTATTGGTCAAAACTAGCGCAAGCGGGCGATAATAACACCACTTTAGCCTCTTTTTCTAGTCCTAGTTCGGCTGCGCGTTGAACTGCCCTGTCCATCGTCTCTACACATTCATAATCTTGATAACCTGCTGACTGTAAACGACGGGCAAAATCGGCGGCAGCGTCACCAATAAGCAGCACGGTGGCGACTTTTGCCTTAATTTCAGCGATCCAAACCCGATCATCCCCTGCTTTTGCTTCCCCCCCCGCGATTAAAATCGCCGGACTAGGGACAGATTTTAAGCCCACTGCGGCGGCATCGTAGTTAGTTGCTTTACTATCATTAATAAAGTCTAGTCCTTTGTAAGTACAAATGTACTCTAGACGATGGGCAACTCCGGGGAAAGTAGCGATCGCTTCGGTAATGGCTTTTTTCTCGATTCCCGCCAATCTAGCGGCGGCCACAGCCATAAGCAAATTCTGCTGATTGTGACTACCCACCATTTTCAGCAGATTAACCGGGGCAATTAACTCCCCAAAAGCCACGATCCAGTTATCTTGCAGATAAACACCACGACTAGGATCGCCCAAAAGTGCCTCTTTGCCCTTCACAGAAGTCCAATAAGCTTGTTGCCATTGACTAACACCGATTTGACGCAGATAGGGATCATCACCGTTGAGGATTTGGCGATCGCTTCTTTGCAGTAAAGAGGCTTTAATCTGATAATAATTTTCCAGAGTTTGATGACGACTGAGGTGATCGGGGGTAAAAGTTGTCCAGATGCCGATTTTCGGCGATAAATCCCGACTGGACTCGATCTGATAACTACTAATCTCCGCAATAATCCAATCGTATTTATCGGCTTTTAAAGCCAATTCACAGGCAGCATAGCCGATATTACCGCAGGAAGGGGCATTTAACCCCGCTTTTTGAAAAATAGCGGCACAGAGGGCGGTGGTGGTGGTTTTGCCGTTAGTTCCCGTAATCCCCAACCAGGGGGAAGATTGCAGATAACGCCAAGCTAATTCTAATTCTCCGATCGTATCGATGCCTTTTTCTCTGGCAGTAATTAAAATCGGGGCATCCCAAGGCACGCCGGGGCTAACCACGATAAGATTAGGCAAGTCCGAAGCCTCTAGACTGAGATTTTGACCAAGATTGACAATAATTCCTTCCCTTTCCAGATTGGTTTTGGTGGCTTGTAAACCGGGAGAATCAGAGCGATCGCTTAATGTCACCTGCCAACCATCCCGTTTTAAGCATCTTGCCGCTGCTATTCCCGATCTTCCCAATCCAATAATCGCCGCTTTCGCCATCTTGTTGCCACTCTACTCAAGAGTCAATTTTTAGCAATCTCTATCCTACTGTGGATTAGGTCGAGTAATAACTAGGGTTTGCGGCAAAAAGTTTTTCGGTGGGGGCAGGGTGTGGGGTGTAGGGTGTGGGCTTCGGCCGTGAGCTCAGCCGAACGGGTGTAGGGTGTGGGGTGTAGGGTGTAGGGTGTAGGGTTTTAGCGATTTTGAGCGGGTCAATTACCTAATTTTCAGGGAAAAAGTCCAGGAATTTTCCACCCGATCACTCCCAGATCTGGGACTTTTTGGTTTCCAAAAAGTCTAAAAGTTTTACCCAACAAGGTTTTTAGATTTATTGAACAAACCCTAGCTATCTTCCTTTGAAAACAAAATTCTCTCGCTTACGTCTAGATCGATAAAATAAATGCAAGTACGATCTCAATAACAACACACCCTATTTATGAATCTAAAATCATCCTTAAAATTTACCCTACTGTTTTCACTTCTAGGGAGTTGTCTCCTGACTACACCGAGTCAAGCGACTCTCTTTGAACAAAGAGAAGTTAATCAAGAGGATTTTATCGCTATTGCCCGTCCCTACGGTAACGGTAAATACGATTTACTGATTTTGCAACAAATCCAGGGAAAACGCCAATGTTGGGCGGTAAATGGCACAGAACCGACCATTGTTCAGCCTCTCCTCCTCGATTTCGATTTTACCGGCAGTTGTGAACGGGCCACCGACAGTAACGGTTATTCCCTTCGCATTCAGGGCAAAGATTACGGTTTAGAATACCTGCTGCGTATCGTACAACGCAACGGGGAATTAGTCCTCGTGGGAACCCCCCGCAATCCCAGGCAATCGGAGGTAATTGTTGGACGGACAAAAGGTTTAGGGACCGGTTTAATCCAAATTTATCTCATCGATGGCTGGCGCTTTACTAAACGCAGTCTAGCCGGTCAAAATCTCAGTCATATTTATCTAACTGCTGATAGTCCCAGTTTCAATCCTCCCCCGGAATTACTCGCGGGTACCCAATCGTCTATCCCCCCCACACCCCTCCCCAGAGAATCCGTCAAAGCAGAAACACCGGTTAATCCTGCTGCTAATCCCGAAGTGCGAGAATATACCTTTACGGCTGCAGAAACAGCAGTAGAGAGCAATCCTGAGCCAGTGGTCAGTAATCCAGTACCAGAGCCAAATTTTACGCCACAGACCCCAGTTACCCCTAATTTACCTCCCCTAACTCCTCCCCTTCGACTTGGCTCAGGGCAAGCCAATGCTCAGAATGGTAATGCGATTGTACCACCACCGCCGCCGCGCAACCTAGGCAATCAGAGAAGTTTATCGGATGTGATTACTTTTAATCGACCGGCTGCTAATCCCAGTAGTGGCAATACTAGCAATAGTGGCCGCAAAGGCTTTAAAGTAGTAATCGAAGCTAAAAACGAGAGCGATCGCACCAAAGTTCGTTCTCTCTATCCCGACGCTTTCCCCACTTCCCACCAAGGTCGTCGCGTCTGGCAAATAGGCGCGTTTAGCAGTCGTGATAAGGCTGAAAACGCTTTACAAAGTCTTGCTCCCTTGCGCGGATCGATCGTACCATTTTAGGGAACGCTGGAACTGCGGAACGGTTAACAGATAGTGGATAGGGGAAATGGGAAAATGGGGGAATTTCAACTAAAACCCCAAAACCCTAAAACCCTAACTCTCAACTCCGGCCTCCTGACTCCTGACTCCTGACTCCTGACTTCTAGAGTAACTGATAACTGATAACTGATAACTGAAAACATGGAAATATCGGAACTAAAAAAAGGTATCGAGATAGTAGGATCGCGCCTGGGTAAAACCCAGGACTATCTTTGACTTACCCACTTTAAGGGCCAAAATTAAAGACTTAGAACAGGTGGCAGCCGTCCCCACTTTTTGGGATAATCCCGATACTGCTCAAAAAACCCTGCAAGAACTAAACGAGTGTAAATCTTCTTTAGAAACCTATCAAAGTTGGTGTGAACAATTAGAAGATACTAAGGCAATTATCGAGTTATTAGAATTAGAATCCGATCGAGCTTTACTAGAAGAAGCGACGGACAATTTAACCCATTTACAGCATGACCTCGATCGCTGGGAATTGCAACAGCTTTTAAATGGTCCCTACGACGCAAAAGGAGCAGTTTTAACGATTAATGCGGGGGCCGGGGGAACCGATGCCCAAGACTGGACAGAAATGCTCCTGAGAATGTATTCTCGCTGGGCCGAGAAACAGGGATATAAAGTCACTTTAGCGGAAATATCAGAAGGAGATGAAGCGGGAATTAAATCGGTGACAATTGAGATTGCTGGAACCTACGCTTACGGTTATCTGAAAGGAGAAAAAGGCACCCATCGGTTAGTCAGAATTTCCCCTTTTAATGCCAATGGTAAACGTCAAACCAGTTTCGCCGGGGTGGAAGTGATGCCAATTTTAGGCGATGATGCGGTGAGGGTAGAAATTCCCGATAAAGATTTAGAAATTACCACCACTAGATCGGGGGGAAAAGGTGGACAAAATGTTAATAAAGTGGAAACTGCCGTGCGTGTGGTTCATCTTCCCACAGGTATCGCTGTACGTTGTACCCAAGAGCGATCGCAATTACAAAATAAAGAAAAAGCCCTAGCTTTATTAAAGGCGAAATTGTTAATTATTGCTCGGGAACAACAGGCTCAAGCGATCGCCGAAATTCGCGGCGATATGGTGGAGGCCGCTTGGGGCAATCAAATCCGTAACTATGTTTTTCATCCCTATCAATTAGTTAAGGATCTGCGTAGTAATGTGGAAACCACCGATGTTACCGGGGTAATGAATGGGGATTTAGATAGCTTTATTGAAGCCTATTTACGTTTGGGCGGGAACAGTGCAGGTTATACTGATTCCTAAGATGAGAGCAGCTCTATTTTCTTGCAAATTCTGTTCTTATTGCTTGTTAAGCTATTTGTCCTCTACTAAGAAGAAAAATCAATGGTTATTATCGAGATTACCAATGTGGAAGAAATATTGAGCGCAAAAATTGGCTCTTTCGCCGCTAAAATCGTCCAAGCTCTAGCAGATGATGAAGGGAAAGTGGAAGAGGTTCTCATCAAAGAATTACAGGCTAATTTTCAGGAAAGGGGAATTAAAGCTAATCTGTTTAGCGTCACTGGGTTAGATATGCTCGGCAATGGTAGGCTAGAAGTTAACGTTAATGTTCGTTCTGCGAATATGATGTCCTAAGAGAAGATAAAATCGCCAAAGGTTGGGTTAAATATAGTTAAACCCAACCTTATTTTGGTAGTTACCATCAAAAGCAATGGCAACGAAGCTTGAGGTTATAATAAACCAACAAAATGTAACGGTCCTTGACCGGTAATTAATTCGATAATAATTGCCAGAAAACCGATCATCGCTAATCGACCATTCCACACCTCGGCTGCCGTTGTCATCCCCCATTCCCAACGTTCCTGGGGATACATTTTCATATTCGCTTTCGGATGGGTAATTTGCTCGAAAGTGGTGGGTTTTTCCTCTAGGGATTTGACCACTAACTGGGAGAGAGATTCGATAAACATCGGGTGAGTGTTAAGAGCCGGTACTCGCTGAAAATGTTCAATTCCCGCTTCTTCCGCCACTTCTCGGTACTCTATATCGATTTCTTGCAGGGTTTCGATGTGTTCCGAGACAAAGCTAATCGGCACGACCAATAAATTCTTAATTCCCTGCTCTCCCAACTCTTTTAAAGCATCTTCAGTATAGGGTTTTAGCCATTCCACCGGACCGACGCGACTTTGATAGGCTAAAGTGTACTGATTGGGTCGGTTGAGCGTACGCATGATCGCCCTAGTGCATTCTTCAATTTCCCTTTGATAGGGATCTCCCGCTTCCTCCACATAACTTTGGGGGACACCATGGGCGCTAAAAAAGATATGTACTTGGTCAGGATTAGCACACTGCTCTAACTCTCGCGCAATCAGATCCGCCATAGCACTCAGATAGGTGGGATGATCGTACCAAGAGGGGATGAGAGTATATTCCGTCAAACGTAGATAGGGATCCTGCTGCCACATTTCCTCCAGTACACGAAAACTGGAACCACTGGTGCTGATGGAAAATTGGGGATAAAGGGGGAGAATAACTAATTTTTTGATATGATCCCGTTTAATCCGCTCGATCGCTTCTTCGGTGAAGGGGTTCCAATAACGCATCCCGATATAAACGCTCACCTCGCGGCCCATTTCCGCGAGACGTTGTTGCAGTGCCGTGGCCTGTGCTTCCGTAATCTTGAGTAAAGGGGAGCCACCACCAATCTGACGGTAATTTTCTTGGGATTTACTCGCTCTTAGCGTCGATATTAACCAAGCTAACGGTTTTTGTAATCCTTTGATCGGTAAACGGATGATCTCTGGGTCAGAAAAAAGGTTAAATAGAAAAGGACGCACATCCTCTAACCGCTCCGGCCCACCCAAATTTAATAATAAAACGCCAACGCGACCCATAGTGTTAACAGATAATTTTTAAATTTTCAGATTCTTTACCAAGTTTAACAATATATCGGTGGAACCGTTAAAACAAATTACAGGCTACAGAGAACTTAATCAAATCTTGGAGGTTGATCTTGGCTACAATTTTACGTCCCCTCAGTTATCAATATCAATGGCTTTACGATGGTATCTCCCGTCTGGCTGCCCTAGCAGTGGGTGGCGAGTCCCGTTTTCGGCAATTGGCCCTAGAAGGTTTAAAAATCGCTAAAAATGACCCTATCCTCGATCTCTGTTGTGGTGCGGGTCAAACCACCCGTTATTTAGTCCCCCTATCCGATCACTGTACCGGTTTAGATGTCTCTCCTGTGGCTCTGGAGCGAGCTAGTTTAGCGGTACCGCAAGCGCATTATGTGGAGGGATTAGCCGAAAAAATGCCCTTTAGTGCCGGAGAATTCGCCTTTGTTCATACTAGCGCCGCTCTCCACGAAATGGAACCAGAGCAGTTAGAGGAAATTCTTAAAGAAGTGTATCGAGTTCTCAGACCGGGGGGAATTTTTGCTCTCGTGGATTTTCATCGACCCACTAACCCGCTTTTTTGGCCTTCTTTAGCCCTATTTTTGCAATTATTTGAAACCGATACCGCTTGGCAGTTTATCGATCGGGACTTGATCCAATCTTTACAGGCGATCGGTTTTCGTGATTGTCAACAAAAATTATACGCTGGTGGTAGTTTACAGGTGATTCAAGCGGCCAAGTGAAGGGATGGATCCGGCATTATTTTCAGGGGCTGTCGGTCATTTATACTAAATAAGGCAACGGTTTTTTAATCAAGCTGAGTTCGATCGACTCGCTGCCAGTTATTTTTGAGAAGTTAATGACTAGAGCAAAAATTCTACAACCTGATTTAATTTTAGGGGATACGATTCTCGGTCTCACTCTGGAGATTTTGAGTCAGCATCAGATTAAGGGATTGATTCTCGATGTGGACGATACCCTTGTTCCCCTCCAGGAAACGACGGTTTCTGACGATTTACAGCGTTGGGTCGATTCCTTGCGTCTTTATCTACCGATTTGGTTGGTCAGCAATAATCTCAGTGAAAATCGCATCGGCGCGATCGCTGATAATTTACAACTTCCCTACCTTCTCGGTGCGGTGAAACCCTCTCGACGCAAACTCCGGCAAGCGATGGCAGCCATGAGTCTCCCCCCCCAACAAATTGCTATGGTTGGCGATCGCTTGTTTACCGATGTTTTAGCGGGAAATCGTCTGGGAATGTTTACCATTCTGGTGAAACCAATGGTAAATCCCTTGACGGGGGGGGCAGCTTATCCAATCCACGATTTTGAGGTGTGGATATCACAAATTCTCGGCGTTTCCCTGCATCCGCAGCATTACTTAATAAAACCTGACCAATCCTCACAAAAGTAAATATTAAAAAATACTTAACTATAGAGGTAAATGGCGAAAAGTAGGAAATACTATAGAGGATTTGAAATGAGGTCAGCCGAGATAAAGACCTTAACGAAAATATGGCACGGGAATTCCCCACCCTGAGCAAGCGCACTGGTGGGGATCCCCCGACCGCCTTGTTTACCTCCGATCAAAGCCTGTACTATAATAGACCTCTTGTAAAAATCAAAAATCTTCCCTTAGGTGAGGAGCCAGTAGTCAGTATTCAGGAGAATTAAGAATGAGAATTAATCAATTAAATGCTCTGTTTAGGGATTTTATGCAATTTTATGCCTATTTTTCTCATTTTTGAACTCTCAAAAATTAATTAGGCAAGAACTCTCATCTCAAAAGCTTAGTCAAGTGATGGGAGCAGTCTGGTGGTGGGATTATCTCAGGTAGCTCTCAACAAGGTTTGACCAAAGCTCAAAAACGAAGAAAAAACAGCTTGGTTAGGAGAATGTTACTCGCAGGTTTTGCAGCCAACGACTAGGTCATTAGGCATTGAGAATAAATAAACTTTATAGATAAAACTCCTTCTACCCTTTTGAGAAAAGGTGAAACATGATTAAGTGTAAAACTTATTTATGCTTACTGCCTAACGATTAAGTAGTATAGACCTCTTGCATAAATCCGAAAACAAACGATAGAAACAATAATGGGAGGGACTTTCAGTTAATTATTTATTAGTAGTTGATAATCTTCAAAAATGTTGCTGTACAAGGATCGACTTAAGACTTTTGCAAGAGGTCTATT
>NZ_JADBTR010000189.1:0-13832 GCF_020246065.1 Microcystis sp. M144S2 | reverse complement strand
TAAATCCTTATCTGGCAATAGATTTAATTGATTAGTTCGCTCTAGATCGAAAACAATTGACAAAAATCGCCAAATGTCTTTCTCTATAAGAGTTTCATTTCTTAATAATCCTGTACGTCGCATAAGACAAACCGAAGAACCTTCTATCAGTCCTCAATTTAATTGAAACCACTTACTTACTATTCCCGATCGATTAACTGGAATCGATAAAAATCCTTGAGCGGGAGTGATGGGTTAACTTTTCCTGACAATTCTCGCCCTCTGGACCAGAAAAAAAGTAACCGATGTAAAACCGTTAGACTATAGCGTTTCCTGTTCGCAAGAGGTACATTGTCGATGGTGAAAAGTTTAATCAGCAAAGGTTTCACTGTGCCACACAGGTGTGAGAAACGCTATAAATCCCTTTTTAATAGTGTGATTAACTCTCAAGTTATGAATTGTTTCTCCCCACACCCCACACCCCACACCCCACACCCTGCCCCCACCGAAAAGCTTTTTGCCGCAAACCCCAAGTATCAAGGGGTATCCTGCCGATATTTCCGATGAATGACAATTTTCTAGCGATCGAGCCTTTCCACTACGGAAATTCGAGTTTATCATAAAGAGAAATCCTCTCTCAGTTAAGAGCGGTAGTATGGCTTACTCGACACAGCAGTTAATTGAAATCCTCGATCGAGAAATGCACGCCACTTGCAAAGGGGAACGTCTGTTACTCTCTCCGGCGGAGCGCATTGATAATCCGGTGATTGCCAAGGCGATCAATCTAGAAAAGGTGGGCAAAGTCTTCGCCTATCAGGATTTTCGCCGCCAAATTCACGATTATCAACAACAATATCAGGTTTCGGGCATTATCTGGCGTGTTTGTCAATGGGGCGATCGCACTCTCCGTTATCCCGAAATTCATAATCAATTAGTTGCCGTGGCGGGTGACAAGGAAATTCTCATGGCTGCCAAAGCCTCGGTTTTAGAGTTTTGGAACAGTATCACCCCTAATATGAATTTTTGGTGGGCGCTTAACTCCCGTCGTCCCATTTCTGCCGATTCTCTAGCCGAATTAGTCGCCCAGTCCGAATGGGCGGAATTAGATGTGGCGCGCACGGAATTATATCTCGGCCTCTGTTGGGGTAATCCTCTAGAACACCAGTATCAATGGGCGCAACCCTTTTCCGGTTGTCATCGCATTATCGCCGCCGTCGATGAACCTAGTTCGATTAAGGTATAAAGGACTTCCAAAAACTAAACCATTCATTCATTCTATTGTAGCCATTGATATCAAAACAGGTGCTTTTGAATTAACAAAAGATATCCTCACAGCTTTCGATCAACTTTTAACCCGATTTTTACAAGAGTTCTTATCTAGTCTTAAATTAGCAAAAGTTGCCAAAAATTAGGGAAAAAGCTCATTGATAAACTGCGCTATCTTCTAGCTTATGTGTGTCAAGAAATCAGCTTTTTACACTAGATAGATAAAGTCATAAAATGTTAACAAATGTTGTCGAAATGGGATGTTTCTACCGCTAAATGTTAAATCTTATTACAGGATGCAACATTTGTGGTCTAGATGGATTTAGATTATCAAAATAAATGGCCAATTAAATACCCTCTTTATCTGATTTGCCCTACCATCACCTCAGTTATTAGTTATCGGTGAAGATTGTTAAGTAAACGGTAATGTTTCCCCATGACGGATTTAATTCTACAAAATCGTTACAAAGTCCTGCGATTAATTGCCGATGGTGGTTTCGGAGAGACTTTTTTGGCAGAAGATAGCCAAATGCCATCAAAACGTCTCTGTCTGATTAAACAGCTAAAACCGATTAATGATAATCCCCAGGTTCACAATCTCGTCAAAGAAAGATTTGAGCGAGAAGCGGCTATCCTAGAAAGATTGAGCGAAAATAGTCCTCAAATTCCCAAACTATACGCTTATTTTGAGGAAAATAATCAATTTTATTTAGTCGAGGAATTTATCGAGGGAGAAACTCTCAGCCAAAGAATACAGAGTAAAGGAGTTTTTAGCGATGATCAAGTCAAAGAGATTTTAGTTAGTATTCTACAGGTTTTAATTTATGTTCACGGACAAAAAATTATCCATCGAGATATAAAACCCGATAATATCATTCTACGGATTTATGATAATTTACCGATCCTAATTGATTTCGGTGCGGTTAAAGAAACTATGGGAACGGTGGTTTCTAATTCGGGCCATTCTCTTAATTCTATTGTTATCGGTACTCCCGGTTTTATGCCATCAGAACAAGCGATCGGTCGTCCGGTTTATAGTAGTGATCTCTACGCTTTAGGATTGACGGCTATTTATCTACTAACCGGCAAAACTCCTGAAATGTTAGAGAGCGATCCGATGACAGGAAAAATTTATTGGCGGCAGTTCGCTTTAAATACTAATATCAGTTTAGCAGCTGTGCTAGATAAAACTATTTCACTGCGCTCTAACGAACGTTATTCAACTGCAAAAGAGATGTTAGAGGCGCTACAAACTCCCCCATCAATTGTAGCAACAAATATCGTTCTCCCCGCTCCTCCCGCTCCTACTCAAGTAATTTCTCCTGTAACTTCAAAACCTGTTTCTAATCCCCGCACTTTACCTGAATGGGTGAAAGCGATAATTATAGGGAGTATGATCGGTACTGGCATTTTAGGTGGTTTTGTCTTAAGTCATTATCTCTCAAATTCTTCTGGAGATAAATCAATTTCTCCGTCACCTTCCCCAGAGAATCAAGACTCAGATATTACCATTAATAATGAGTTTCCTAAACCTGTCTGTGGAGATGAGAATATCACCGATACTTACTATAAAGTTGTAGTAACTGACGAGGATAGTTTAGAGAGAGTTAAAAATAACTTTTGTCGCGATGCTGTTGTTAATGATGGTAATATTCAGGTGGCAACTTTTAGTGACTTAAATCGCGCTCAAGATTTACAAAGGCAACTAATTAAATACTTTAATCAAGTTAAAATCACCCAAGGTGTCATCGATACCTCACCAGATCCTGAACCCGTCTATTCACCCGTTCCTCAACAGACAGTTAACTCTATTTCTCGTTCCGAAGCGGTGGATTTAATCGAGCGCTGGTTAAAGGCAAAAAGAGATATTTATGGTCCCTCCTATCAAACCTACTTAGGAGAAGAATTACTTACAGGTAAAGCTTATAATGACAAAATAAAGCGCTCTGATGGTCAAGAAAGTTCTTCCGAATGGTTAGCTAATAATGGTGCTTATTATATCTATGGAGTTCAGAGAATAGATTCAGTTAATAATTTTACAGCCTCTGGGGATCAAGCTACAGTGGATGTGGTGGTTACTGAAGAAAGAACCCTCTATAACAATCAGGGTAAAATTGATCGAAAAAATAGTGCTTTTAGCACTTCATTGGTTCGCTATAATCTTGAAAATGACGAGGGAACATGGAAAATAGCTAACTCTAGAACTCTTAAAAATTTAGTTCGTAGATAAGTTAAATTAATTCCAAAAGGGGGAGAAAAAAATGAAAAATAGTTCAGATAAAAACCCATATATACAATCATTGCTGTTAAATTTTCATCTTTAGACAGTATTTATAAAGTGACCCTGAATATTTACAAGCATCCTAACCCATTCTATTCAGAATCATCATTATAAATATCTTGGAGAGTTTTATTTTCGTAGCGTTCCTGATCTTGATTTTTGCCGCGACGGGAAGGACGACGATATTTTTTATTAGCTAATTTGGGTTCGTAGGTTTCTTGACCTGCTTCTTTAATTTTTAACTTTAAACTTGACTCTTTTGTGCTGGTTTTCTGTAATGTCTGTTCTCGTGTGATCGCTTCTTCTAAAAACTCTAAATAATGTTGATAACGTTCCCAATCCCCCCTAACCACACAGTTAGGTTCCCGACGGTGAGTACAATCATTAAATTGACAATTTCCCAAAGCTAAACGCTGTCTCACTTCCGGAAAATAAAAAGTTAATTGTTCTGGTGAACAGTTAATATCCGGTTGGTTAAAACCCGGACTATCGGCCAATAAACCCCGATTTGGTAAAGCAAATAACTCCACATGACGGGTGGTGTGACGACCTTTTTGCAGTTTTCCCGACACATCCCCCACCCGTTGATTAATCTCAGGAATTAGGCAATTAATTAAACTCGATTTTCCCACCCCCGATGGACCGGCCAAGAGAGTGATTTTATGGTTTAATTGTGCCAATAAAGCCTCAAATCCCCGATTTTTCTCCACACTGACAAAAAAGGGACGGTATCCCCAACCAGCTAGGCGATCGCCCCAGAGTTCTATTTGTTCCGCTTCCCCCAGATCGATTTTATTGACACAGACCGCAATTTCTAAGCCTGTGGACTCCGCTTTCACCAAAAAACGACTGATCAGCCAAGGATCGAGGACGGGTTCAGCAAGGGCAAAAACTAGCAAAATCTGCTCGATATTAGCAACGGCCGGCCGATCGATCTCGGTACTGCGGGGGAGGACTTCTGCGATCACACCCTGCCGATCATCAAAATTGACCTCCTCCACGCGCACCCGATCACCAACCATCACCGATTGACCGATTTTTTGCAAGCGAGCGCGACGGGTACAGAGAAGATTATCGCCCATAACGGGAGAATCCAAGCGTACCTGATAGAAATTCGCCTGTACGGCCACCACTGTGCCGTATAAATCGGTTAATTGTGCATCTACCATTTAGGAATCGGGGCGATAGACTTTGAGAACAAAAAAGCTATCTCGGTCCTCGATCGATTCTATCTGATAACCCTCCACTGTCAGGCTAGTGGGAACCTGTTCGATCGGTTCCCCAGCATCTAACCAGACTTCCAACCGTTCCCCGGCGGTCATTTTCTCTAATTGCAATTTTGTTCGGACAAAATTAATTGGGCAGGGAGTGCCGCGCAGGTCTAAAGTCATAGTTATTTATGGAAGATATTACCTAAAAATCCCTCGATTCCGCCTTTCCCCACGGTTTCCCCGCGAACTTTCGCTATTTTTTCCAGTAAATCCCGTTCTTCTCCCGTGACACGGGCGGGAATCGAGATTTTAACGGTAATGCGATGATCCCCGCGACTGACGGGATTGCCTAATTTGGGAACCCCCTTGTTTTCTAAAATTAGTACGGTGTTCGGTTGAGTACCGGCAGGGATAGTCAGGTCCTCTTGGCCATCTACAGTATTAACTTTGATGGTACATCCTAAAATTGCTTGGATATAACTAATCGAGATATTCGATTTAATATCATTGCCTTCCCGTTGAAATTCTGTATCTGTTTCCACGGTTAGATAAACGAATAAATCCCCCGGCGGCCCGCCTTTAAGTCCTGCGTCACCTTCCCGGGCAACGCGCAATTTCATGCCGTTGTCAACCCCCGCAGGAATAGTAATTTTCAGTTTTTTGGTTTCCTGTCTGCGTCCGGAACCGCCGCAAACATCGCATTTTTCCTCGATCACCTCTCCAGTACCGTCACAGGTGGGACAGACCGAAACCTGAGCAAAAGTACCGAAGGGAGTACGGGTGGCGCGACGCACCTGGCCAGCACCATTGCAAGTAGTACAAGTGCGGGAACTGGTCCCCGGTCTGGCCCCACTGCCTTTACAGGTTTGACAGGTTTCCAGATGACGGATACGGATTTCCTTTTCGCCGCCAAAGACCGCCTCGCGGAATTTTAGTTTAAAATCGAGACGTAGATCCTCGCCCCGGGTAGGGCCTGTGCGTCGGCGGGTAGTTGTTTGGCCACCCATGCCCCCGAAACCACTAAAGATTGTCTCAAATATATCGGCGAAACCGCCCATATTGTCGGCATCAAAACCGGCAGCGCCTCCAGAAACCCCAGCTTCACCAAAGCGGTCATAACGATTGCGGGTTTCTGGTTCCGAGAGAATTTCGTAGGCGCGGTTAATTTCTTTGAAGTGTTCTTCGGCTCCCGGTTCTTTGTTAACATCGGGGTGGTATTTTCGGGCGAGACGACGATAGGCGCGTTTGATGTCTTCTTTACCGGCATCTCGCGAGACACCTAGAATTTCGTAGTAATCAGTGGGCATAGGGGGCTATGGTTCTGCTGGCAATTTATAAATAGAGTTTAAGTCTAGTTGTTACTTTAACAAACTATACATAATAGTTTAGTTGGGTTATCCCTACTATTTCTTTTTGTTGGGGGTTAGGGGTTAGGGGTTAGGAAGTGGGAAGTGGGAAGTGGGGAAGTGGGGAAGTGGGGAGATAGGGAAGTGGGGAGAAAAAAGCTGATAACTGATAACTGATTACTGATCACTTTTTAATCTACGGCCTCATAGTCACTGGCGCTCATTTCTTCCCCATCGTAGGGATCATCATCACTGCCCGATTGGGTGGATTGAGTTTCCAGATTACTATAGGTTCTGGTTCTAGTGCGGGAGAGGGTTGGCCCATTGGTGAAGGTATTCGAGGAAGTGGCTTGGGTGCGGGTGGTTCGAGTCAGTTTTTCGGTGATATCGATCGGTTCAAAACCAGTACCGTTAAGGGTTTGGTTTTGCTCTTGTCCACCAGTGTAGATGCGGGTACCGATTTCGAGGACAATCTGACGAAATTCTGCCAAGGTGGTTTTTAGCTTTTCTGGAGATAGGGAGGGGTCGCGCAGAGCGATTTCCAACTGTTGCCGCTTCTGGTCGGCCAGTTGCCGGATATCGGGGGCGACTAACTGACTGTTTTCCCTGAGGGTGACTTCGTAGCTATAGAAAAGACTATCGGATTGGTGGCGAATATCGATCATTTGCAGACGAAGGCGATCGGATTCGGCGTATTTTTCGGCTTCTAGGCGCATTTTTTCAATTTCGTTCGGTTTCAGCCCTCCAGTATGGCTAATTAAAATGCTTTGTTCTTTGCCGGTGCCTTGGTCGCTGGCGGCCACTTTCAAGATGCCGTTGACATCGATCTCAAAGGCCACTTCAATTTGTGGCACCCCCCTAGGAGCGGGAGGAATTCCTGTCAGGAGAAATTTACCGAGGGTTTTATTATCCTGGGCCATAGCTCTTTCCCCTTGCAGAACATGAATTTCCACCGAAGTTTGACCATCGGCAGCGGTGGAGAAAACCTGAGATCTACTGGTGGGGATAGTGGTATTGCGATCGATAATTTTGGTAAAGACTTCGCCGAGGGTTTCAATGCCGAGGGAAAGGGGGGTGACATCGAGTAGGAGGATATCTTCCACTTCTCCACCTAAAACTCCAGCTTGAATCGCTGCCCCCAAAGCAACGGCCTCATCGGGGTTAACAGAGCGATCGATCTGGCCAGTAGAAAAGAACCGGGAGATTAATTCCTGGACGGAGGGAATTCTGGTGGAACCACCAACGAGAATAACACGATTGATATCGCTAGGCTGCAGTCCGCTATCTTTGAGGGATTGTTGTACGGGTCCGAGGGTTTTTTCCACTAATTCTCTGGTTAATTCCTCAAATTTAGCGCGAGTTAGTTCTAATTCTAGGTGTTTAGGGCCGGTTTCGTCGGCGGCGATGAAGGGGAGATTGATCGAGGTGGTAATCATGCTAGAAAGCTCGATTTTGGCTTTTTCGGCGGCTTCTCGCAGTCTTTGGATCGCCATGCGATCGCTGGACAGATCGATGTTTTCTTGGCTTTGAAAGTTCTCCACCAGCCACCGCACTAAGAGGTTATCAAAATCGTCCCCCCCAAGATGGTTATTGCCGGCCGTGGCTTTCACTTCAAAGACTCCCTTCCCCAGTCGCAGGATGGAAACGTCGAAGGTTCCTCCCCCTAGGTCAAAAACGAGGATATGTTGATCTTCGTTTTGTTTATCTAAACCGTAAGCTAGGGCGGCGGCGGTGGGTTCGTTAATAATTCTTAATACTTCTAGTCCTGCGATCATGCCCGCGTCTTTAGTAGCTTGACGTTGGGCATCGGTAAAATAGGCAGGAACTGTAATCACGGCCTCGTTAATCTGTTCTCCCAGATAGGCCTCGGCATCGGTCTTTAATTTTTGCAGGATCATGGCCGAGATTTCTTGGGGAGTAAATTCCCGATCACGAATTTTGATATTGACGGTATCATCGCGACCGCGTTGGCAATGATAGGCAACTCGTCCCCTTTCTGCCTCCGTGTCTTGCCAACGCCTACCGATAAAGCGTTTGATGCTATAGACGGTATTTTCGGCATTAGTGACCGCCTGACGTTTGGCCAGTTGTCCCACTAGGCGCTGGGCCTTGCCGAATCCCACGATACTAGGAGTAGTCCTTCCCCCTTCTGAGTTGGGAACTATAATCGGCTGACCTCCCTCTAGTACGGCAATGCAACTGTTGGTTGTCCCTAAGTCGATGCCGATAACTTTTCCCATGACGCTCTAATAATAACGATAGTTAATAGGATACAATCGCTGACAAAAATTATCCCCAAATTGGAAAAGGGCTTTTTACCCCGTCTAATCTTGCCCCAGATGAAAGCTGGTAGTTTTCCTCCGAGGCTAACAAAACTTATTGGTAAAGTCCGCAAGCCTGCCCAGATCGGTGTAGTGGACCATATATCAAGAGTAACCGAAAAGCAGTAATTTTGCTCATGCTTCCGCTGCCTATTCTTTGTAGCACCAAAAAATCACGCTTGTGACTATTTGGCGATCGCTGACCAGATCAAATCCGTTCCCTTCTCCCTACTTCCCACTCTTCTATGCCTTTCAAACAGGATTGAGGACAAGCCATACTCAGAGCAATTTAGGATAAGATAACCAATAAACCGATCCTAGAGGACTTAATCATGATTAGAGCCTATGCTGCCCGAGAAAAAGGCGGAAAACTAGAGCCTTTTGACTACGATCCGGGTATATTAGGGGATGAAGATGTAGAAATCGCGGTGGAATATTGCGGCATCTGCCACAGTGACCTAAGTATGCTCGATAACGATTGGGGACTGACCACCTATCCCTTTGTCCCTGGCCATGAAGTGGTCGGCACGATCGCCGCTCTTGGTGCTAAAGTCAAAGAGTTAAAATTAGGGCAAAGAGTCGGTCTGGGTTGGTTTTCCCGTTCCTGTTCCACCTGTGAAACTTGTATGTCGGGGGATCAAAACCTTTGTGCCACTGCCGAAGGAACTATCGTCGGTCGCCATGGCGGTTTTGCCGAAAGAGTCCGGGCCCATCATAGTTGGTTAGTTCCCTTACCGGACCAGTTAGATGCTGCTAAAGCTGGCCCGCTTTTTTGTGGTGGTATAACCGTTTTTAATCCCATTGTCCAATTTAATATTAAACCCACGGCCCGAGTTGGTGTCATTGGTATTGGTGGATTGGGCCATATAGCCTTAAAATTCCTCAAAGCTTGGGGCTGCGAAGTAACCGCTTTTTCCAGTAGTCCCGACAAAGAAACGGAAGCAAAAGAACTAGGAGCGACTCATTTTATCAATTCCAGAGACCCCGAAGCCTTGCAATCGGTACAAAATTACTTTGATTTCATCATCTCCACCGTTAACGTTAATCTCGATTGGGGTCTTTATATCGCCTGTTTACGTCCCAAAGGTCGTCTGCATATTGTTGGCGCTGTTCTTGAACCCATGGCTACCTACGCTTTTCCCTTGATTATGGGTCAAAAATCGATTTCCGGCAGTCCTTTGGGTAGTCCCAGTACCGTCAGTAAAATGATTGAATTTGCCTCTCGCCATGGCATTGAACCAGTCACAGAAACCTATCCTATCTCCCGGGTGAATGAAGCCATGGAAAAATTGCGAACCGGACAACCTAAATATCGCCTCGTCTTACAAATAAAATAAAACCATCTCTATCCCGGACGTAACCCCGATGACTCAACCTCTCACTCCTCCAGTTATCGATTGGGAAGAACCTCCCATTCCCCCGGAAGACTTGATTTTTGATGATGGAGAACCTTTGGAAACCTACCGTCACCGCAAGGCCATGAATGTGTTAATCGATTCTATCGAACAAGCCTATCAGGATCGAGAGGACTTTTTTGTTGGCGGTAATATGTTTATTTACTTTAGCCGTGAGCGGGTTTTTAATAAAGATTTTCGCGGCCCCGATTTTTTCGTTGTCCTCGATATCGATGGTAGTTATAAACGACAAGGATGGGTGGTTTGGAACGAAAACGGACGTTATCCCGATGTGATCGTGGAATTAATGTCAGAAAGCACCGCAAAAATCGATTTAACTACCAAAAAAGACCTCTATGAGCGGACTTTTCGCTGTTCCCAATACTTTGTTTATAATCCCTTTGATGCCACTTCCCTGCAAGGTTGGGCTTTAGACCAAAATCAATGCTATCAAGAAATTATTCCCGACCATCGCGGTTGGTTATGGTGTCAACGTTTGGGATTATGGTTAGGAGTCTGGATGGGCAGCATCCAACGAGAAGAAGCTCCTTGGCTGCGTTTTTATGACCTAGATGGCAATTTAATCCTCCTACCTGCGGAATTAGCCGAAATCGAACGTCAGAATGCTGAAATCGAACGTCAACGGGCCAGGGCTGCCTCTCAACAGGCCGAAATCGAACGTCAACGGGCCAGGGCTGCCTCTCAACAGGCCGAAAGCGAACGTCAACGCGCGGAACGTTTAGCGGCACAATTACGGCAATTAGGCATAAATCCCGATGAAATCCCGTAATCGGCCCAAGACTGACCCCTATCTCTAAAAATCGAAAGCCCACACCTTCCGATTTCGGTTTGTGTGGGCTGATTGTTCACTTAATTCTAAGATTGAAAGCTGACACTTTGGCGAAATCTCAGAGCCTAACTCAGAGTAGCACCAGAGCGATCATAAGTTTAGGAAGAGAAGTCGGCCGAGAAGCGACGTTGAACGGTTTCCCCGTGGCCATTGTCATTGTCAATACCGATTTCAGAAGCACTTCTGCCTAACATCGATTGTTGACGATTTTTGACGGCGTGGTGGTGACGCATCATTAAGGCACGAGCTTGTTGTTCTGTAGACATAATCATTTTCTCCGAGCTGCAAATAGTGTTTAGAACTTTTTTAATCACCCACTAATATATATAACATACAATTCTGTATCTATTTTTACAAAACGCCCTATTCCCAGAAAAATTCACAAAACTTTACAATAGGAGACGGGAGACGGGAGGACTCCAAAGAACCTAGGTGACGAATATCCATAGCTCCTTGGGACTGTTGAATGATTTGATCAGGTAAATCGAGGACTTCCACCAATACTATCCTAAATCCGTTGAGTAACCCACAGAAAACCGGTTTCTCCGAGAAACCCCTTTTCTACTCATGCCACCTCAATTTTCTCAAAAAAAAATCGACCCGCCGCTAGGCGGGAAAAAGAGAAAAATTGAAAAAAGGGTAAAAAGAAAATAAGGGTTATAGAGTCCTCCCAGCACCGCACACCACCCGAAAACCGTAGTTGATGTAGTCGCCGAGGGGGTTGCCCCCGCTGCGGTTGGCAGAACGACAGAGATTAGGGTAGTCGTACCAAGAACCGCCGCGCAGACACTTAAGAGACTGAGAACGATTATCGTTCTTGATAAGCCACGCAGATCCATCCTTTGGCGCTCCGATATAGTTATCGTGCCAATCGTCTTCGCACCACTCCCAAACATTGCCACTCATATCATACAGTCCCCAAGCATTGGGCTGTTTCTGGCCCACAGGATGAGTTGTCTTCTGAGAATTTCGGTTATACCAAGCGTCATTTCCTAACTGATTAGCATCATCACCGAAATAATAGCGAGTAGTAGTCCCCGCACGACAAGCATATTCCCATTCCGCTTCCGTCGGTAGGCGATAGGTTTTCCCTGTTATTTGACTCAATTTCTGACAAAAAGCTTGAGCATCGTTCCAACTAACATTTTCTACCGGATTTTGGGGATTGTTTTTAAAGTGAGAGGGATTTTTTCCCATTACCGCTTCATATTGTGCCTGAGTCACTGGATATTTCCCAATCGCAAAACTGTTGACTTTAACTTGGTGTTGAGGCTTTTCATTATCACTGTCAGCAGATCCCATGAGAAATTGACCTGCTGGTAAGCTCACCATCTTTAGTGTTACTGCCTTGGGCAGTTTTTCGATAAAGTTTGTCAGTGGAGTTGGCGATTCTTTAGGTAGGGGTGTAGATGTTACAGTAGCGATACTTTCCCCCCCCACACCACACACCACCCGAAAACCGATGGTGAGGTCGATGTAGTCGCGGCGGTCGTTGCTGCTGCGGTAAGCGGAACGGCAGTCATTGGGATTAAAAGACCAAGAACCGCCCCGCACTATTTGATAATCAGTATCATTTGTCAGCCAAGCACTGCCATCCTTTGGCGCATTCTCATAGCTATTATGCCAATCGTCCTCGCACCACTCGAAAACATTGCCGCTCATGTCATAGAGTCCCCAAGCATTGGGCTTTTTCTCACCAACAGGATGAGTCTTATACCGAGAATTTCCTTTATACCAAGCGTAATCTCCTAACTGATTAGCATCATCACCGAAATAATAGCGAGTAGTGGTCCCCGCACGACAAGCATATTCCCATTCCGCTTCCGTCGGTAGGCGATAGGTTTTCCCTGTTATTTGACTCAATTTTTGACAAAAGGCTTTAGCGTCGTTGCAACTAACCCTTTCTACCGGATTTTGCAGATTGTTTTTAAACCGAGAGGGATTTTTTCCCATTACCGCTTCATATTGTGCCTGAGTCACTGGATATTTCCCAATCGCAAAACTGTTGACTTTAACTTGGTGTGGAGGCTTTTCAGCATCCCAAGCATCGGGATCACTGTCAGGAGATCCCATGATAAATTCACCTGCTGGTAAGCTCACCATCTCCAGTGTGACTCCGTTGGATATTTTTTCGGTAAATGGAGTAGGTGAAGCAATTAGGGGTATTGGTGAAACAGGCTTTTTGACTGCTGCCGGTGCTGGTGGAGGTGACGGGGGAGAAGTCCATCCCACAGGTTGTAAGGCATTTAAAACCTGTTGTGCTGTCCATCTTTGTTTTCTATCTTTTTGCAAACACCCTTCAATAATCGGTTTAAACTCTTTCGGTAAACTGGGGATTTGTAGCTCACAATTCATCACCTTCGCCATTAACTGGTTAATATCATTATTAAACTTATAGGGAAGTTGATTAGTCGTCATTTCGATTAACATAATACCTAATGACCACAGATCCCAAGCTGATGAAATATCCCCCCTAAAGGCTTCGGGAGGCATATAAATAATTGTACCGCTATTGTGGACGGTTTGAGTGTGGCTTTTGTTATTTAAAGTTCTAATTAAGCCAAAATCTGCTAACTTGTATTGTTGATTAACCTTGAGGATATTACCCGGTTTTAAATCTCGATGGACTTTATTTTGTCCATGAAGATAATTTAAGCCCTGGGCGACTTGAGCAGTAATATTTTTAATTTCACCCGATGACAAACTGCCTTTGGCGATGTGATTTTCTAGGCTACCCTGTGCCAATTCCATCACTAAATAAAGCATCTCCGTATTGAGAAAAGTAAATTCCCCCACCGAATAAGCCTTAATTAAATTAGAATGTTCTAACTTTCTGGCATTTGTTAACTCAATTAATTTATCATCGCTACTTTCGGGGATAACTTTAATAGCAACTTCTTGAACCGATGTATTTCTGACCATTTCACTAGCATGAAATACACCACCAAAACCACCCGCACCGAGAAACTTATTAAGACGATAGGGACCTATTTGTTGCCCTTCTAACATCCTCATCATTTGGTCTAGCATAATAACTCCTGAATTAAGTAGGTAGGCGTTAAAAATTATCAGATGCCCCCCTTATTAAGGGGGATCCCCCCGCCTATCGGCACCCCCCTTATCAAGGGGGGCAGGGGGGATCGAACCTAAAATCCATTTTTAATTTAATTATAACCAGCTACTT
>NZ_JADBTR010000188.1:0-10984 GCF_020246065.1 Microcystis sp. M144S2 | reverse complement strand
TTATCCTGACTTGATTTCAGTTTTTTCTTTGTCAGTAAGGGTGTCAACAAGGAATATTACAAATTGTTAACCGAGTCTTGAAAGCCTTGTGCCACAAAGGTTTGAAATGTTAAGAAAGATGTGACTAAAGGACAGCTTATTAAGGGGGGACTAAGGGGGGATCGAACCTAAAATCCATTTTTAATTTAATTATAACCAGCTACTTAGCGATCAGAGCAGGTTTCTGACCTTCTTGGCTCTGGGGGGCTAAATCTGGTCTTTTGATCGAGAAAAATAGAAGCAGTTAAACTCATCTCTTATCTCTTAGTCTTGCCTTTGGTCAAATGGTCGCCATCAAGACAGAGATAAGCGATCGGCGAAACCTTCTGGTAGATTAGACTAAATGGGAGTTGGTTAACTGCTTTTATAAAATTGATGGTT
Source organism: Microcystis sp. M144S2 (assembly GCF_020246065.1). Lineage (NCBI taxonomy): Bacteria > Bacillati > Cyanobacteriota > Cyanophyceae > Chroococcales > Microcystaceae > Microcystis > Microcystis sp. M144S2. The sequence continues at coordinate 10,564 of NZ_JADBTR010000188.1, read as the reverse complement.
CCCTAACCATCAGCATTGTCTAGGGTCGAAGGGAATAAAACAACCGAAGTTTAGGACTTTAAGCCAGAAGTTAAGAAAAACAGTGAAATTATTATTTTTGAGTAATGGCCACGGTGAAGATGAGATCGCGATCCGGATTATTAAAAGACTGCAATCATCTCCCCACTGTCCGGATATTACTGCTTTACCCCTAGTGGGTAACGGTTATGCTTATACTCGTCTGGGGATTCCCCTTCTCGATCAAGGTCAAAAAATGCCCTCTGGGGGTTTTATCACTGGGGATGCCAAACAATTATGGCGAGATCTGCGGGAGGGATTATTAGGATTAACCTCCCGTCAATACCGTCTGGTCAGAAATTGGGGCCAAGATGGGGGAAAAATTGTCGCGGTGGGAGATATCTTACCCCTTGCCCTTGCTTGGTTGAGCGGGACAGATTATGCTTTTGTGGGAACGGCTAAATCAGAATACTATCTCCGGGATGAGCAGGGATGGTTAGATAGTAGCTCGATGATCGATCGCCTCTGGGGTTCCTACTATTATCCCTGGGAACGCTGGTTAATGGCTCATCCTCGCTGTCGGGGGGTTTTTCCCCGGGATAGTTTAACTAGCAAAATTTTACAACAGTGGTCAATTCCTGTTGTCGATGGGGGTAATCCGATGATGGATGACCTTTTACCCCCCATAACGGCCGATTTTCCCCAAGATTGCCTAAATATTCTGCTGCTACCCGGTTCGCGCTTTCCCGAATCTCTCCACAATTGGCAGCAAATTCTCGCAGCTGTGGCCGCCATTATCGGCCGTTTTCCCGATTACAAGCTGGAATTTTTGGCGGCGATCGCTCCTTCTCTCCCCCCGGAATCTTTTACGGCTGCTTTAACTTCCCAGGGTTGGCGAGAACAAAGCACAAATAAGTTTATTTGTCAAGAAGTATTTATAACTATTTCTCAAAGGGACTACGCCGAATATTTAGGCCGTTGCCATTTAGCGATCGCCATGGCGGGAACTGCCACGGAACAGTTCGTCGGTTTGGGTAAACCGGCGATCACAATTGCGGGATCTGGACCACAGTTTACTGCTCATTTTGCCAAACTGCAACAGCGTTTATTAGGCTGTTCAATTCTCTTGGGCGATAGTGCCGAGTCAGTGGCAGACAAGTTAGAATATTTATTACAAAATCCCCCAAAGTGGCAAGAAATCGCCTTTAATGGTCGTCAGAGAATGGGATCGGCTGGTGCATCCGATCGCATTGCCCAATGGTTACTAGGCAATTTTTGCCCTTAAACGAAAGTATCGGTCTGATTTTCGCCGCTAGTGGGCCCCTCAAAAATAGTTTCTAGGGCGATTTTTTGGGCGCTTGGTTGTTGTCCGTAGCTGAAAAGATAGGGAATTTCTCCGCTTTGTTGACGAAACCACTGGAAAACGTAGGGACTACCATAAATAATCAATGCTTGAATCTGTCCGGTTTTCAGCAAAGCTTGATAGATAGCTTTCGTTTCCTCCCCTAATCCGGCACTACCCCGAAAAGGATTACCACGGATAAATACTTGTAGGAGAGTCGTTTCTGGGGAGACGAGGGACTGATTAAAGGTGCTACGGTCGATTATTTGCGTTTGATAACCCCATTGTCGGGGAATTGTCACCGCCGGACAAGAGCGATCAAGAAAGTCACAGTTGAGCAAATCATCGATAATGATTAAATTGCGGCCTTGAGTGGCTTTAATCGGTAAATTAGCGCTAACTGTTTGGGAATCTTTTAAAATATCCCTGACAATCTCTAGAGCTTGCGGTGCCGCTAAACTGCTTAAGGATTCTAAGGATGGCTGTCTTTGCCCCAATTTCTCTTTTGCTCGTTGAATACGTTGCCAAGAATCATTAATTCTCGCCTCGCTAATTGTACCCGCTTGCACGGCACTATACACCGCTTCGATCGCTTCGATCGGATCGGGAGGCATTAACAGTATATCAGCCCCCGCCTGTACCGCCCTCACTGCTATGGCGGCAGCACTGGCAATTTTAGTCACTCCTCCCATAATCAGGGCATCGGTGACGATTAAACCCTGAAAACCGAGATTTTGGCGCAGTTTTTCCCCGAGAATTTTCGAGGAAAGAGTGGCGGGAAATTCGGCATCCCAAGCGGGAATTAACAGATGGGCTGACATAATACTATCAACCCCCGACTCGATCGCTGCTTGAAAGGGGGGCAATTCGATCGCTTCTAGGCGATGATCATCGTGGTTGATGATGGGAAGATCGAGATGGGAGTCATTGCCGGTGTCACCGTGGCCGGGAAAATGTTTGGCCGTGGTCAAAACTGGATAGGAATTCGCCCCTAAAATAAAAGCTTGAGCTAGATTAGCGACGATTTCGGGAGTTTCAGCGAAGGAACGAATATTAATAACGGGATTGTCGGGATTATTGTTCACATCAACAATTGGGGCTAAAATCCAGTTAATCCCGATCGCTAGGGCCTCCTTAGCGGTAATTGCTCCCATTTCCTTAGCATATTCTGTGGCTTTTGTCAAGCTTTTTTCGGCTATTTTTCCTAAAGCCATCGGGGGGGGAAACCAAGTAGCGCCGGAAAACCTTTGGCCGACTCCCTCCTCGATATCGGCGGCAATGAGCAGAGGATTATCGCTGGACCAACTTTGTAATTGTTGGCTACGGAAAGCGATTTCGGCGGCGCTGCCTCCTAAGAGAATCACCCCACCGAGGTGGAGAGTTTCTAACCAATGTTTCAGGGTAGCGTTGACAGGTTCCCAAGCAGGATAGCGGATTTGTTGGTCAAAGAGATAGCCGGAAGCGCGGACTACTATCATCTGACCAATACGTTCTTTTAGGGATAAAATGCGATCGCTCACTATTCAGTTATCAGTTATCAGTTATCAGTTATCAGGTTTAAGTTTTAAGTTGCCAGTTTTGCCTAAATTTAGTTATCCTCTACTGGTCACTGGTCACTGATATCGGAATCGTCATCTTCTGGGGGTCGATCGCTTTTAATATGATCAAGAAGGTGTAACATTCGATCGCCGCGTTCGAGGGAAGAATCTTCTAGGAAGACCACTTCGGGGGTACGTCTGAGACGGATGCGTTGACCGAGTTCACGTCGGACGAATCCCGCAGCAGCTTTTAACCCGGCCATAGTTTCGGCCTTTGCATCTTTGTTGCCGTAGATAGACACAAAAATCCTAGCGTGTTGTAGGTCGTGGGAGAGGTCCACATCGGTAACGCTAACCATACCGGCACCGACGCGATCATCTTTAATTTCCATTAATAACATTTGGCTGACCTCGCGCTTAATTAGCGAGGACACGCGAGATACTCGACGATCATTGGCCATAATTTTCGTCCCCTAAAAACAGCGAAACCTTTACCATTGTATCAAGCTAATCCGAGCATGGCTTTAAGGGTGAAATAAAGAAAGGCGAAAGTTCCCCCCAGAAAGCCCACAAGTGCGATCGCTGTGAGGGGATTTTTTAATAAAGGGGCCAACCAGCCGAAAAAGGCGAAGAAAATCCCTAAACTAAAGCTAATCAGATAGCGGGGGTAACGGCTCACGTTATCAAAAAAGTCGCCCATAAATTTTATTTATTATCTTTGTCCGTAAGTAATTATAGCAGTAAGCTTCGATGCTGCCACGCCGCTCGATTCAAGGGACTTAACAGAATCCCTAGACTTTTGTACTATTTAGTGGTATAACTATCTGGCTGGAGAAAAATACAGAATCGCTCCACTCTAGATACAGTTAAGGGTACATTCAAGCTTGCGACGGGCATCGATCGATCCCTGAATTTGGGCTAACCAAAAGAGGATAATTAATAGCCGGATGACAGCGATCGAATATCGAATCTTGGCGGAGAGAGTCAGAAATTTCCCCGACTAATAAGGGATTGTTAAAACTTAGCTCCAAAGTAACTTTTGGATGGGTGCAAGGTTGGCATTGATACCTTAATACCTTAATTCAGCAACGACTAAGAATGCGGTGCTGGGGCAGAGGGTGATTAGATAGATAAATTCTAATTGTTAAGAAAATCTTAAACTTGGGTGTTGTCTGGAAAAAATCCGTCTAGGATTACAGTTATGATCGTCGAACAGTAAGCTCGATAATAAGTTCGCAGGAACATTTAAAATTAAACACTTATGGCTCTTCGGTTTGTGTTATGCAATGGACGGGGGTTATAAGGGCTGGAACACTTATATAGAAAGGCATTTAGCGATTTTTGTCAATTATTTTCGATCTAGAGCGAACTAATCAATTAAGTCTTTTACCAGATAAGGATTTAGTCGATTTATGCCCTCATATCGAACCATACCAAGTAACGAAGAGCCACACTTATTTCCTAAATTCATAAATGTCCTATGTTAAAGATTGCCACAATTCCCTATCCAATTGTCACAAAATACAAAAGCTTGTTTGGACAGGCAGAACCAATAGTAAAAAACCCTATTTGGTTGAACTGTTTTGCTCGTGGTGTGGATGGTCGTGTTTATCGAAAGTGGTTCGACAACAACGCCGGGTGGAAACCATCTGACTTTGATTGGCAGCCGCTTGGGGGGGGGATTACGGATTACCCAGTGGCAGTGGCATGGTCTAGCAATCGACTTGATATTTTTGCCCGCGGTGTCGATGGCGCTCTGTATCACAATTATGGAAGTAACAACGATAAACCTTTAGCAGGATGGGAACTACTGGGTGGTCAGATTCTAGGTTCTCCTACAGTTGTTTCTTGGGGAACTAATCGAATCGATATTTTTGCTCGTGGCACGGATAATGGTATTTACCACAAGTGGTGGGATGGGAAGGGGTGGAAACCCTCACAATTAGATTGGCAACCTCTGGGGGGTGGAACATCTGAGCCTCCTGCCGCAGTAACATGGTCTAAAGGTCGTTTAGACGTTTTCGTACTCGGTTTAGACGGGAATGTGTATCACAACTATGGAAATGGCAATCCTAACAACTGGAGCGGCTGGCAAACACTAGGTGGCTCACCGTTAAAAGGAGCGCCAACGGTTGTTTCTTGGGGGGCTGACAGGATTGATATTTTTGTCCGGTCCTGGGATGGTAGCATTAAACACAAATTATGGGATGGAGTATTTCCCTGGAAACCATCACAATTAGATTGGTATGATGTAGGTGGTCCGATTAACACCAATAGACCGGGTACATCTGACCCTCCTGCTGCGGTTGCATGGTCCAAAGGCCGGCTAGACGTATTTATACGCGGACAAAAAGAGGGGGCTGTGCATCATAATTATGGCAATGGAAGTCCTGGCAGTTGGAGTGGATGGCAATCACTGGGGGGCAAAATCCAAGGATCTCCTACAGTTGTTTCTTGGGGGACTAACAGGCTTGATGTTTTTGCCCGTGGGATGGATGATGGGGTTTGGCACAAGTGGTGGGATGGCGTTTTCCCCTGGAAGGGTTGGGAATTATTGGATAAACCAGTGAGTCCATCAATCGTTGTTTTTACTACAAAGAATCAAACTGGTGGAGCCATAAGGGTTAGCGGTAAAGGTTTTACCCCTGGTGGAAGAGTCAAGTTCTATGTTGAGAATCTAGTCAATCAAAAGAATCCATTCCATCTGACGGAAGATCGTGCAGATGCACAGGGACAGTTTTCGGAAAAAACTAATTTCTTCCAGGCTAACTGTTGGCCAAATCAAGTTAATCCTGCTGTAATTCGCGCAGTTGATGTGGTGACTGGTGCATCAGCAACAGGGAAATCAAATGCTTATACTTGCTAATTGTTTATTAAGTTTGATCCCATCGCCTCGTAGCGACTGTTTTGATTGTCAAGGGGTAATTCAAAAAACACTCAAGCAGTTACCCTAAAACTCAAAATCTCAAGCCGAAAAAAACGCAGGAAAAGCTAATCCGATCAGGCTAAAATAAAGCAGCTAAAACCCTTGATCAGAGACAAGAAGGGGTGTGATACTAAATCTCGTCATTAGAGACTGATTATCTATTGCCCCTTTTGTCTATTGCCTATTGCTTGTCCTGATATGTAGCCTATACTCAACGGATTTAGTGTGAATCTCTGGCGCAGAAAATCCCTAAACTAAAGCTAATCAGATAGCGGGGGTAACGGCTCACGTTATCAAAAAAGTCGCCCATAAATTTTATTTATTATCTTTGTCCGTAAGTAATTATAGCAGTAAGCTTCGATGTTCAAGGATAATTTGATCATTTCCCCGATTGACTCTCATCAGGATTGTGGGACATCCGGCGCGAGAATCATCAATTGTCCCTCCTTATCCTCGCGAATGGCTAGAATCGCCGGACGTTCATTTTCTGCCGACTGAGGGGATAACCCGCGAAAAACATAAGTCCAATTGTTATTTTGGATTAATAACCGCCAGACTCGCGGGGGATTGACTTTACTATCATTCGTTTCTTTTCCCCGCAGCTCTTCGAGTAATTTGGTCTCACCGATAATTCGATAACCTTTGAGAGAAGGATCGGTAAAAACATCCTCTGGATTACGACCGATCGCTATCTGTTTTTCCGGTAAAACTAAAGTGATAACTGGTAAGGTAGAACTATCATTAACTGCATCGCGACGGGCATCGCTCGATCCCTGAATTCGGGCTAACCAAAAAAGGATAATTAATAGCCAAATAACAGCGATCAAATCTTTTCGGAGAGCTTCGGGAATTCCCCGGACTAATAAACCTAAGAACTGAAATTTTTGATGAAATTTCCGTTTAGATTGACTGACAATTGAATAGGATGGCAGGGGAGACAAAATCCAGAGAGTAAATTGAATCGCAAAGGCAACGGCAACCAGCGCCAGAAACGTTCGCAGAAACGCCCCGAAATCGCCACAGAAGACCTGTATCGGCACAAAAAGGAAGGAACGCAAGGGCAAGTCCAGACGGTTGATCTCAAGGCTAAACCAGCCGAAATAGGCCCACCGATAAATCCATCCCGTAAAATAGAGAAAAATCCCCAGCAAACCGAGAAGACTGGCGAAAGTTCCTAGTATCTGTGTTCCGGGAGGGGGAGAATTCGGAGCGCTCACGGCAAAATGTCCCTGATTGGCGTTTTCGATCGCTATCCTACTCGATCGATCAGGTTCTATCGCCAGTTCTTTGTATTTTATCAAGGAGAATAACCCATGTCGATCAACGATCCCCGACAAGTTAGTTTTTTAATCGAGAAAATGGAAGCGAGTTTACCAATCCCTGTGCGTGCGACTCCCGAAACGTTAAAAATAGCTGAAACAAAAGGCGAGCGATACAAACCCGATCACCAGTTTTCGATCGATAAAATTTTCTACACGGGAGACGAGGGGGGAATTATTTGTTTCCTAAAAAATGAATTGGGAAAACAAACGGGTCTTATCTGTTCTTTAACCCATCTACGTATCGATAACGATCATCCGTTAGCGGCGGATATTCAATCCTACCAGAAAAAGCGATCGATGCGGATCGCACTACAGGATGGTAAAACCGGAAAAGCCCTCCGTATTGCCAAACAAAACCGCCCGAACAAAGGTTTCGGAAAGTAAAAATATATTGACAAAAACCGCAGGTTGGGTTACGAGTAGTGCTAACCCACCGCATCCAAGATCGAAAACAGAACCAACTAAATCCCGATCATTCAGGCAAGGTAAAGATGGAAAAACTCTACCCAATAATAACCGCAACTAGCCTAGTTTTTATCGCCTCTCTTGCTGGCTATCATCTACCAGCCACCGGCGATCGATCTCCCGTCAAGAAAATTCCCGTATTCATGCCGGATGATACAAAAGTATCTTTAAAAAATGGCACTTCTCTATCTGGGAGATTAATCAAGTTCGATTCCCAAGCAAAAAAGATCGCTTTAGGGAGAGAATCAAAAACAAAAGAAGTGGCAATGAAAGAGATCAAACAGATAGAGTTTCAAGGGAAGGTTATTATCAAAAGCGGAACGCTTGTTATTCGTGGGGAAGAGAAATCAAGCAATCCAAACCAGAATAGACAACGCTGGCAGGAACCTTTACAGAATTTCAAAATTATTGATGTTAATGAAGGAAAAGCGGAAGTAACTATAACCTCGCTAGATCCTCTAGAAATAAGAGGGATCGAAGGGGTGGCGAGTAACAGTTCTTACGTTGTCGAGGAAATTAAGTTCAACCCCTCGGACAAAATTGAGATTCAAGTAAACCCCCATTAAAATTCACAAAATAGAGGTCTATTTTTTAAGCAATTAAGGAAGACTTTAAATGGGAAAGTTGGCTGATGTATTGTTCGATTGTTTTTGGTGATAGTGGATCGTTTAAGGTCGGGTTAGCGAGGTCAAAGATGATGTCATTGATGAGATTTTCCTCATCTGTTTTATAGGCGATATCTTCTCTGCATTCGATGGCATCGGCCCAGTTTTCTAGGTCGGTGGCAGATAGAGCGTTATTAAGATAGCGATCGAGAATATCGATCAGATGCTCTTTTTTTAGGGTGATAATTGCTTCGCTACTGTCCCAAGGAAAGGTTTTTAGGATAGGGAGGATAGTTGATAAGGGTTGGTCAAAGTTGACTAGGGCGTTGAGGTATTCTTGTCTATTTTTCATGGGTATTTTTGTTTGATGTGAACAATAGAACCGTTGGGGGCGTAGGTTGTTTTGGTGTAAAAGAGAGTGATTCCTTCCGCATCAATTTGTTTTTCGTAGGTTGCATAGGAACCGGAAATATTTTTGGCGGGAACGTCTGCTTGAAATGCTTTGCCACCGTTGGGAAGATTATAGATCCGAATTGGGGTAGCATGACGGGGAAGGCGTTTTTGAAAGCGGTTGAGGTTGTCTAGTTGGGCTGGGGTTAAAGATGTCACCATATAGTAATTATAATCTTTATTGCCTTGGCGGTTGCTATATGAAAATAGACTATGATCGAGCCGCTAATGCCGCTTATATTCGTCGTTTTGAGGGAAAGGTTATTGATTCTGAGGAAGTAGCGCTGGGGATTATCTATGATTACGATGAGACGGATAGGATTGTAGGGATTGAGATTTTAGCAGTCAAACAGAGAACGGCCGAACAATTCAAAAATATTGATTTTCCGTTGGAAGAGAGTGAAAAACAAGAGATTAGACAATGGTTCGGAAAGTTAATAGTAAATTGTTAAGTGATGTGAGAAATTCAGGAAATATGGGAGGTGCTATAATTGATATATTTACTCAGTCAAAAAACGATGATTAAGTTAAAAGTCACAACGGTAGGGAACTCTATGGGGGTGATTTTCCCGAAAGAGTTGGTGGAGAAGCTGCGCCTTAGTAAAGGCGATATGCTCTACGTCTTGGAAACGCCGAATGGCTTTGAGCTTACACCCTACGACCCCGAATTTGTCCAGCAAATGGAAGTGGCGGAGGAAGTGATGCGCGAAGACTGGAATATTTTGAGAAAGCTGGCAACTTAGGCTCATGAACCAGCTAATCTGGATAGCTGATGGGGTAGCTCTCGCGATTCATCACCGCCAAATAGCCGAGCATGGTGGATTAGAGGGTATTCGAGATGAGGGGTTGCTAGAAAGCGCACTTTCCCGACCGCAAAATTTTCTGGCTTATTCTAAGTCGCCTCCTGACATGGCTTCTTTGGCAGCAGCCTACGCTTACCCAGGGAACAGCAAGAAATGTTAATCGAGTCAGGGGAGAATATCAGGAATTGAGAGCTTGTTCCTGTAGTTATGATTGCCGCATCATTTTCTATTTAGAACGAGACGAAAAAACTCAAACAGATAGGATAGTTTTGATTAACATTGGAACTCATGATGAGGTGTATTAACTAATAACTGATAGCGGAAATAACTATGAATCCCAAATTTTACGCCTTACTTACCCTTTCTCTAGTGGCTACCGTCACCCTACCAGTTGTTAACGGGAAACTCTCCTCTCTCGTCCCTGCGGTAATAGCGCAAAATACGGATGCGAGGAAAGCCGAAGCTGAGCAGCTTTTACAACTATGCCGTCAGAACCTTAAAAATAATCAAGCAGAAGCGGCGATTAAATCTTGTCAGCAAGCGATAACGGCGCACCAGCAAATCAAAGATCTTTCAGGGGAAGCAAAATCTGCCGTTAATTTAGGCATTGCCTATATTAGTAGCGGTCAATACAGTCAAGCTATTTCTATTTTAGAGAGGGGTGCTAAGATAGGGCAAGATTCAAAAGAACGTCGTGTGGAAGCACTCGCATTTTTAAATCTCGGTATAGCTTACTACGCTTCAGAGCAACCTAAGCGTGGTATTGAATTTTTACAGCAGGCTTTAACCATCGCAAAAGAAATTAAGGATGGCGAGTTAGAAAAAAATATACAACAAGTCTTAGCGGAAGCAGAGAAACCACCCGCTTCACCGCAGCAAAAAGAAGCCGATCGGCTTTTAGAGCAAGGCGCTCAACAATATAAAATAAGTCAGTTTGGAGAAGCCTTGCAATCTTGGGAACAAGCCTTACAGATTTATCGAGAAATCAAAAATCGCCAAGGGGAAGCCAATTCTTTAGGCAATTTAGGAATCGCTTACGGTTCCCTCGGACAGTACCAAAAGGCGATCGAGTTCTATCAACAGTCTTTAACTATCGCCCGCGAGATCGGAGATCGC
>NZ_JADBTR010000187.1:0-19508 GCF_020246065.1 Microcystis sp. M144S2 | reverse complement strand
GATAGATGTGGTGCGTTACGACGGATTGTTAGATGATTGAGTAGGGGCGAAGCATTCGGACAATAACCTATTACTGAAACCCTAGATTTCCTATCCGAATGCTTCGCCCGTACCCCGAATTTTTCTCTAGCAAACTCAATTGGGGATGGGGGGTGAGTGCGATCATGGATTTTAAGCTATAATCAAAGATATTGATTTATCCCATGAAGTAACAATGTTATCGATTAATCTAGATCGAGAAACCGAGAACTATCTAGCAGACATCATTTCCGAAGAGAATATTAGCTCAGAAGAACTTCTGAAAAAACTCATTTACGAACATTGGCAAAGCTTAAAACCGCGTAAAACTTTATTACAACGCCGGGGAGGTCATCCTCAGCATCTTTTAGAAAATGCTCCACCTAATTTATCATTGCGAGAAAACCGCAAAAAAGTAGTGGCAGAATATATACAAAACCATCATCAGCAAGATCATTTATGACAAATTATCCCCCAAAAATTATTACAGAATCAATCAACCAATTCTCTAACTTCAAAGCAGGCACACGCTCAAATTCACGAGTATTTGCGGTAACAAGAGTCAGATCAAGCGCTAGAGAATGAGCAGCAATCAGTAAATCATTTGGACCGATTGGGGTTCCTGCTTGCTCCAAATGTTTACGAATTAGGGCATAGTGCTTATCTACAGTTGATTCTAATGGCAAAACTGTCAAGAACTCCAGGATGCGTTCTAGTTGCTGCACCAGACGGGAGGAACCACTTTTAACCACTCCAAATCTTAATTCACACGCCACAATGATGCTCGTACAAACGCTTTCTTCGCCGACATCCACAATATGCTGGAAAACCTGACCTTGGGGATACCTGATCAAATGTGATAGGATGTTAGTATCAAGCAGATATTGATAGGTCATTGGGTGGTACTAAAATGTGATGTCATCAAGGGAAAGCAACCCTTCATCTATATCAGGAAAATTGTCTGTAATGTCTGGCAAAGTAGTCAGCAAAGAAATTAGAGAACCGGAAGAAATCGGCTCAATGATTAAGCGATGACCTTCTTTGCGTAACAAAACCTCTGTGCTTGATAGGGCAAGTTCAGGAGGAATAGTTAAGACTTGCTCTTGTCCACTTGTTAGTAAAGAAACCTGACGTAAGTTTTGCATCTGTTGACCTCTTTGTTAATGATCACCTTACTATAATAGACGCTTCTAAGACAGAATATTCAGTATCTAAAACTTCTACTCCAAAGGTTTCAATATGAAAACGGAGTGCTGATTTCGCATCTTCTAGCACTTCTTGATATGATTCGCCTTCGCCAATGACAACACCTTCAATACCTAAAGGATAAGCAATATAGCCATCTGGGTGTTTTTCGACAATTATTTTAATGCTTTTCATGATTATTTTTTAAATAAATTTTCCCAATTCATCAAGCAAATCCATCGCCACCTCTAGCCAGTCCACCGCACCCTCTGAAGACGGCTCAGGCGTTGCTTCCCTTACCCCTTCCGGACGCGAGACTAAGGGTTTAAAATTCTCATGATTCTCGCTGGCCTTCTCTTCTAAAAACTCCTTTAATAGCGTCGGACGCTCATAGTCCTGCCGATAGTCCCAGACCCAGTTTAACACTGTGATTACCTCCGATCGCTGTTCCGCCGACCAGCCTTGTTTATCGATATACTGCGCCATGATTTGCTGACAGTTTTCCCACCGACGGTAAGCCTCCCACAGCGCCGATATAGGTTTCCTCATCGCCAAGGACACCGCGCCGCCTTCTGGGAAATCCTGACGCAGGTCCGAACTCAACAGAACCCCAGTTAACCAAGCTCCTCCTTCCCCTAGCTCGACTAAAATATAGGCCAATGTTGCTGGATTTAGGTCAATTTCGACCCTAATTTGGCTTAAATCCAACAGTTCTGCACCAGAGTCTTGAGGAATCAATATAGCTTCCAGTTTACCTAGCTTGGGTAGTACCACTTGAGCATTATCAGCCGCCGCAGCATCTACCTCTATCCCATGCTCTTCTAGATAATCTGTCAGCACCGCCGCCGCTAAGGTGTTCTGACGAATCAATTCCCCAAAGCTGGGATAGGGAACCCAAACAGAGTCGGCTAAATCTGTTTTAGGGTCTAAACCCGCAAGTTTAGCTAACTCAACCAGATCATCTGTATCTGCATTAGCAAGACGCAGGTACAGTTCTTCAACTTCTCGAATAAAATCCGCATCACTCATAACGCAATACCTGACGACTTAGATAGGGTTGGGTTTTATGCTTTAAAAATAACTTAGCTACTGCTAACTCAAATACGTTTAATTTGTGTCCAGAAATATCATCTTTAAATAAATTTTCTAAACCCGTAATCACAACCTGACGCATTTCATGAGTAAATGTCGCTTCAACGCTCCAGGGAACACCCGCAATTAACATTTTACCCAGGGAATCCGCTAATTCCCCAATCAAAACAGGCTCACCTGTCCTATTCTCGAACACCCACACAGGCTGATTATTTGCTCCCTTGTGACTAATTTGCGCTATTTTAAGCTGAAACTTATCCCCCTGGGACTCTTTCTGACGCTGTTCTCTAGCTCCCTTTAAGCTTGCTTTCGGTAAATCAGGAGTTACAGTTCCTTCTAGTTGAAACTTGCTTTCCTGTTCTCCTCCTAACTGACGTTCAATCTCCAACTCCCTTGCTAAAATCTTTTTCAACGCCTCATTTCTCAACTCAGAAGGCATTTGGCCATTCTCCAGTTTTAAGCGTAACTCTCCCCCCCGCAAACCAAACTTAACCCGTCCAAAGCGAAAATCAAGCCACTGCTCATTAAAATTAATCCGCACCGATAGGGCAAACGCCTCTGGTTCAGACTTGTTGAAACGGGAAAAAACACCCTTAGACTCAAGCGCAAGGGGTTCTCCCAAAATCTCCAAGTGCAGACATTCAGGACATTTATTATCATGTTCTGTCACCGCAATTGCCCTTGATTGCTTTGCCATCATCCTAGGCCTTTCAAAACCTTAACTGTAATAATTGTACTGTATGTGGGGTTTGCGGCAAAAAATTTGTTGTTTTGCTAATAAAGTCCCAAAACCATTTTTTAGCAAAGCTTCTACCGATATTCAGCCAGCCCTAATTAGTTAGAGCAAGCCTCAAGAATTCCTAGCAAATTAACTAAGGGGTTATCTTAATGCTTGCTGCTATCAGCTTAATTTTCTTCCTCCGCTTCTGGGGTTGGTTGTGGTAAACGAGCGATAAAATCTTTCATTTTAGGATGATTAAACATTTTCTCCGTATCTTGCAGAAGACGTTTACCCCAGAGATTTTCCTCTAAAAATTCTAGACTGACATAACGACTATCGCTAGTGAGAGCGGCCTGAGCTAATTTGAGGCCCTCCTCAGTTTTCCCTTGACTATAAATAGCCACCGCAATAGCTAACTGAGGTTCCGGCTGTTTAGGATCGATTTTCAAAGCGGCCCGCCAATCTTTAAGAGCGGCTTCCTTGTCACCCTGTTCGTATTTAACTAAACCAATATTATTAATAGCGGGCCAAAAATTTTTATCTTGACTAACAGCCTTTTCGTAAGCTGCGATCGCTTGGGGATATTGTGCTAACTTGAGATAGGAATTACCGAGATCAAAAAGAGCGGGGGAGATATCGGGTTTCATTTGCAAACCCGCTTCAATCTGGGCAATAGCAGACTTATAATCTTGATTCTGAAAATAGGCACTACCGAGGGAAAATTTAATATTAGCGTGGGCATCGGCGGGAGCAATGGACAAAGATTGATTTAATGCCTCGATACCGAGTTGCACCTGATCGTCTTGCAGATATAAACTACCGAGAATAAACCAAGTTTGATAGAGATGGGGGGCTAACTGCACCGCTAACTTAGCCCGTCCGAGGGCCGCATCGGTACGGCGAAAACGAGCTAATTGGATGGCATCTTCGGCGATTTCAATTCCCGCTTGTTCCATCTGTTCTAACTCCGGTTCGATGGCGTAGGGGAGTAGTGCTTGGGAAAAAGCCGGCGGGCTGCCAGCGACGAAAAAAATGAGCAAAGAAATGATTAATCGAAGTTTTGGCACAGTTTACCCCCGCGATAGGCCTTTTTTAATCAGTCTATCTCGCTTGGGAGTTGTTGGCTAAAGAAACAACAAAGGCAGCTCTAGAGACGTTAGTATATAACCAATTAACTTTTGGCTGATCGATGGCAATAACCGTGTTGGGAAAATCAAATCGCCCCCTATTTTGGATATTCGGACTCATGGCTAGTGGTTTTCTGGCGGTGGGAGTGGTTTCTTATCGCTTGCTGCAAACACCTCCTCCTGGCCTAGAATTGGCGAAAATGACCGTTCCTGCTCAACGGGAAACCCTCGCTGTGGAAATTAAAGCTAGTGGTAGGGTGGAACCAATCCAAAGTGTTAACATTAGCCCAAAAAACCCCGGCCGATTAGTGCGATTATTGGTGGATCAGGGCATGATTGTTAAAAAGGGACAAACCCTCGCGGTCATGGATAATTTAGAGGTGTATGCCCGAGGAATGCAGTCAGAAGCGCATCTAAGGGAAGCTCTAGCCAATCTGGAACAGGCTAAACGCAGCATTCCCGAAGATATCCGGCAATTACAGGCCCGATTTTATCAGGCCCAGGCCAGTTATAAGCAATTAGAAGCCCGTTTAGCTCAGGCCAAAGAAAGAATTCCCAAAGATTTAGACCAGCTGCAAGCTCAGGTACAAGCAGCCCAATCCCGTTTTCGACTAGCAGAAAATCGGGTTAAACGCAATGAAAATTTAGTCCGGGAAGGGGCGATCGCTCAAGACCAATTTGATGCCGTCCTCAATGAATATCTCAACGCCAGAGCTAATTTAGACGAATCGATCCGCCGTTTGGAACAAGCGGATAAAACCGCTTCCCCAGAGGTGGCCGGAATTGAGCAGGAAATGATCCGAGCGGCAGCAGTGATCGCAGAAGCGAAATTTGCCCTCGAACAACGCCAAAAAACCCAAGAAACCGAGCTGGCTCGACTAGAATCATCTGTAGCGGCCGCTAGGGCCGATTTAGAGCAAATTAAGATTCAATACCGCGATACGGTCATTACTGCTCCCTTTGATGGCATCGTCACCCAAAAATACGCCACCGAGGGTTCTTTTGTCACTCCCACCACTTCGGCCTCTAGCACCGCTTCCGCCACTTCCACCTCGATTATCGCCCTAGCATCGGGATTGGAAGTAATTGCTAAAGTGCCGGAAGTAGATGTCGGTTTATTGCAGCGCGGCCAACCCGTGCGAATTGTCGCCGATGCTTTTCCTGAAGAAGTCTTTGAAGGTCGAGTTATTCTCGTGGCTCCTGAAGCGATTATCGAGGATAATGTTACTTCTTTTGAGGTCAGAATCGGTTTGGTGACGGGACGGGACAAACTTAAATCGAAAATGAATGTGGATGTAACTTTTGTCGGCCAGCAGTTAGATAATGCCCTCGTCGTGCCGACTGTCGCCATTGTCACCCGGGAAGGCAAGTCAGGGGTTTTAGTTCCCGATGCCGAAAATAAACCCAGTTTTAAACCCGTTTCGATTGGTTTGGTCTTGGACGATAAAACCCAAATTTTATCAGGTTTGGAAGCCGGAGAAAAGGTCTTTATCGATCTCCCCGAAGGAGCCGAAGATACCTCGAAAAATAAAATCAGTAATCAGTAACCAGTAACCAGTAACCAGTAACCAGTGAAAGATACTATAGCGTTTTTCAGTCTGCTGAGGTACAAAAGTTATGGTTTTTAGGCAAAAGGAAAGAAAAATATGTGTACCTCACTAGCTTAGGAAACGCTATAAATTTATCGAAAATTGAAAACTTAAACCTAATAACTTAAAACTTAAAACTTAAACCTGATAACTGATAACTGATAACTGATAACTGATAACTGATATGTTTATCACCGAAAGTTTAAAAATGGCCGTCTCCACCCTAAGGGCCAATAAAGTGCGTAGCGGCCTAACCATGCTAGGAATTATCATCGGTAACGCTTCAGTAGTGGCCATGATCGGTATTGGCCAAGGGGCGCAAACCTTAGCCAATGACCAATTTGCTAACTTGGGACCCAATACCATTTTTGTGGTGCCGGGGTCGCGACAAGCACGCAATACCACCGTTGATTTACCGAAAACCCTGGTTTTAGCCGATGCTCAGGCGATCGCCGAACAGGTTCCCACCGTCGCTGAAGTCGCCCCGGAAATAAACGCTCGTTTCCTGATTTCCTATCGTAATCGCAACATGACGGCTCTAGTCACGGGAAGCACCCCAGAATACGCTTCTGTTCGCAATTTTACCCTAGAAAAAGGTCGTTTTATCAATAATATCGATCTAGCCCGCAACAAACGGGTAACGGTGATCGGCCGTGAAGTGGCAGCGCAACTTTTCCCCACCCAAAATCCCCTCGGTCAACAGCTGCGGATCAAAAATCTCAGTTTTGAGGTGATCGGGATTTTAGAGGCGAAAGGCTCCTTTTTTGGCAATAATCAGGATGAAATGCTGATTATTCCCCTTAGTACCATGAACTCGCAACTGGTGGGCAAAACCGGACCCTACGGTGTCGAGTTGAGTTGGATTAGTCTCAACGCGCGATCGGGGAAGGAAATCCGCGCTGCTAAGTTCCAAATCCAGAATCTCCTGCGTTTACGCCATAAAATCGTCGCTGAGGATGATTTTCGCGTCGAAACTGCTAAACAGATGATCGAAATCTTCGGCGCGATTACCCAGGGTCTAACCCTACTTTTGGCTCTAATCGCCGGTATTTCCCTAATTGTCGGGGGTATCGGGGTGATGAATATTATGCTGGTTTCGGTTTCGGAAAGAACCGGGGAAATCGGACTAAGAAAAGCGATCGGAGCCAGAGAACAGGATATTCTCTTACAATTTCTGATTGAATCAACTCTCGTTTCCATCGCCGGCGGTGCGTTTGGTATTCTCTTCGGTGCAGGAGCGATCGTTCTCGTCTCCAGTTTCTCTCCCCTGGCTGCCACTGTTTCCGCCAGCGCCGTCGCCCTGTCTTTGAGTGTTTCCACGGGTATTGGTCTCTTTTTCGGCGTTTTTCCCGCCTATCGTGCCTCTAAATTGGAACCGATTGTCGCCCTCAGAAGTGTATAATTTTTTAAGTTTTTTCGGGGACGTTTTTGGCAAGGATTGCTTTTATAGCTAAGTTGGGGTTTAATGTGTGGGACGGATTTTATAATCCCGATAACGACGATAATCATTGAGGATGCGATCGTGATCAAAGCATAAAGGTTGGGGGAATTCCCAGAGATGAAAAATCCCGACTTTTTTGGCATCATCGGCAGCGATCGGTTTTCCTTTTGCCGTGGCGATAAAAACGATACTAATGGTGTGTTGACGTGCATCGCGGCTAGGATCGGAATAGACGTGAAATTGCTCGATTAACTGCACCTGCAAGCTGATTTCCTCGTAAGCTTCCCGAATTGCCGCCGTTTCCACCGATTCGCCGTAGTCCACGAATCCCCCCGGAATTGCCCAGCCAAAGGGCGGATTTTTTCTCTCAATTAGTACGATCGGACGGTGGGGCGAGTCGATCAGTTCGATGATAATATCAACAGTGGGGGCAGGATTGCGATAGGTTGTCATTTTTTTCAGTTGTCAGTGAACAGTTAAGTAAGTAGTTATAATTAAATTGAAGATAGATTTTGCCTCTGATCCCCCCTGCCCCCCTTGATAAGGGGGGTGCCGATAGGCGGGGGGATCCCCCCTGCCCCCCTTGATAAGGGGGGATCAGACAACTTTTAACACCTACCTACTTATCAGTAATCGGTCAATAATTTCATTTAAGACTCATAACCTTGAAATCGAATCCTTTCTAACCAGTCACTGATCAGGGATCACTAATAAGGAGGGGAATAAAAGTTGTTAGAAAATGCCAAGAAAATTACGGTGATAGGTGGGGGAATTTGGGGACAAACTCTCGCTAATTTGGCTAGACTTAATCACTTAGCTGTTAGGATTTGGTCTCGTCATACTGGGGAAGATTTAGGGGCTATTATAGCAGATACTGATGTAATTATTTCAGCAGTTTCGATTAAAGGAGTTGTTCCCACGATCGAACAATTACAGCAATTACAATTAAATTCTTCCACAATTATCGTCACCGCCACTAAAGGATTAGAGCCAATCACCACTCGTACCCCTTTTCATCTCTGGAATCAAGCTTTTCCCGCTAATCCCCTTGTGGTTCTTTCTGGTCCCAATTTAGCTAAAGAAATTAATCAAGGTTTACCCGCTGCGACAGTGGTAGCAAGTTATCAGCAAAAAGCGGCAATATTGTTACAAAAATTATTATCTGGGGAATCTTTTCGGGTTTATCTGAATAGCGATCCCTTGGGAACAGAGTTAGGTGGCACTCTTAAAAATGTCATGGCGATCGCTTCTGGGGTTTGTGATGGTTTACAGTTAGGTACTAATGCCAAATCTGCCCTATTAACTCGCGCTTTACCGGAAATAATTCGGGTGGGAACTTGTCTAGGAGGTTGTCAAGAAACTTTCTTCGGTTTATCGGGTTTAGGGGATTTATTAGCTACCTGTAATAGTCCTTTATCCCGCAATTATCAAGTGGGTTATCAATTAGCTTTAGGTTTATCTTTGCCTGAGATTTTAGAGAAGTTAGAGGGAACTGCCGAGGGAATAAATACCACAGAAGTTTTGATGAGAATTGCCCAAGAAAAAAATTTATATGTACCGATTACCTGTCAAGTTGATCGTCTTTTGCGCGGGGAAATTTCTCCCCAAGTTGCCGTTTATGAATTAATGCGTCGGGATCTAAAAGCAGAATTTGATTAAGAAACAAGAGATTTTTTAGTAAACAGTAAAAAGTAATCCGTGAGGGGTTGGGGAGTGGGGAAATGATGCCAAATCTGGTTATAATTCACATTTACCAGAAACGCTATATTCATTTCAATCATTCCGAAATAACTAAATAAACTTCTAATCCTCTTTGACCTTCTTTGTCAAATTTTAAGCCTATTTCAGAATCTTTTATCTCTCTGATTGGAATTCTTCGGCGAGGGGTATTTTTGCCATTTTTATTAACTTGAATACTTTCAATAATAGCATTTTGACATATTTTTTTATTTTCACTGACTAAAAAAACTTTTTTACCAACTTCTAGTCTTTTATTGGGTTCCTGTGGCTCATCTGATATTTTGATAGCGCAAGCTTGTTGCTGTTGATACCAATTGACAACTTTACCGATCTTTTGAAGCTTTCCTATCTTTTTCTTCCTATCAACAAAGCAATAAAGAACTAATTCACTCATAGCTTGACATATAGCTTCGACAAAATCACATAATTGTAGTAACTCATTGGCATTAAGAACGGTATCTATTTCTTTACCATGAGCAGAATTATTACGAAGTTCTATAAAATTCTTTAATTCATTTTCCACACTACCCCTACTATTATTGTCAATAAAATTCTTAACTTTTTTATGATTTTCTATCCATTGCCAAGAATCAGTTGCAGATATGCCAGCATCGACTAAAAGTCTGGTTAATTGCTCTTTTCTCAGATTAGCTTCATGTAACAAAAAAGCAGCTGATGTGAGATTATATTTAGTTGTATTTTTGTATTCAGTATCAAATAAATTTTTGATAATGTCCCTCTCTGAAAGAGAATCGAAGCGATTTCTTTTATTTTCATTGCCCAGTAATGTAGCACAACCAGTCTGATGCTTATTTCTTACAGATTCAGGTAAATCTTGATAGCAACTATATAATTGAGGCAGCAAAATAATCCAATCTCCCACTAGATTTTCGACAAAATTTTCGTAAAGAGCATATAACCTTGTGATAGATGAACAATGATCGTTAACTAGCCACTTGTCTCTTAAAGGAGCATTTGCTTGAAGATATTTTAAGTCTTCTGTGTTGAGTTGTGAAGGATTATCCGCAATAATTTCTCTAAGTTTTTCACTGATATTAATTATTGATCGAATGGTCTTTATCTCATCCTTTAGGTTATTTAAAAGTCCTTCAAACATTCTCAAATACTCTGCTTAAGAACTCGTTGAATCAGAGAATCAAAAATTTGAATACGAGCTTTAAAATCATCTTTTGTATCCCCTTCTCCGGTGAAAAGTCCTTTTTTTAATTTTTTATCTTGATGAGTAATTCCCTGGGAATCTTGAGTAAATAAGCTGATAGTTTCATCAATTATCGCTGATTTTCTAGTAATTAATTCTTGATAATCAGATAAATGGTTGCTGAAACTGATCATCACTGCATCATAGTAAACTTTATAAGCTTTCGATTTATGTGTTTTGGTTTTACTATCGAAAGGCTTAAATAACTTATCCTGATAAATGTTAGATACTAACTCTATGGTTTGGTTAAATACTTGCTCGAACTCTTGGATATTCTCGTCGGAAAAATTAAGACTTTTTTTCATCATATAATTATCCAGATATTTAGATAAATTACCAGTATATTGATCAATATCCCTCAGGGCAAAAAAACGGAGGATTAATTCTACATCTTCCATCTTTTTATAAAATCCATTTTCTTTAAGTTCTTCTTTATCATCAATAGGAATATCCCAAGCTTTAGCAAAAATAGTATTCTCAGAAAGCTTTAATAAAAGTTCATTGAATTTCCCAGAGTAAAGACAGTTTCTTATTTCTTGTCGACTCAAACGTACACCTCCTGTATTGAGGCGTTCAAAAACCAGTTGTTTTAAAGATAAAGCTTCCTCTATATCCGATAGAGACTCGGTAATAACAACTATAGTTGAAATGGCTCGTCGATTGATACCATCTTTGATTTTTGCAGGAAGACTTTCATAGGTTCTTCCTTCTAATTCAGGCCAGATATCTAACCCTGTTAATTTTAATTTGTTATTATAAAAATTCTCAATTGCTGTGATTCTTTGTTGACCATCCATTACTTGATATGAGTTATAGGAAGTTTCATAGAGAATCAGAGGAGGTACGGGAATATTCATCAAAAAAGATTCAATTAGTCTCGATTGTTTTTGTGCGTCCCAGCGATCCCGTCTCTGATAGAAAGGACGCTTTTCCATATAGTTAGGTTTATTTAAAGACTCAGCAAAACTAGGCAACTTTTCTCGATTCATTTCTAATAATATTCTTCGTTCACCTTGTTCATATTTTTCATTAATTTCATTATCTGATAATTTTTTAACATCCTTTCGGGAACGTTTTTGCCAAGGATTTGTTTTAGTTTGTGAGATTGTCATAATTTCCCACCAGAGGCGTACAAATTGAGATGACCAGACTTCCCTCATTCATTTTTAAGCATAGACTGAGGATATATACGAGAATTAGGAGTTATTGGTAATCTTCCCAGATAACTCTCAAAAGTTAATTCTCTTAAATTGACAACTGGTCACTGATAACTGGTCACTGATAACTGATTAGGATTTTTGGCTGAAATAGGCCTCTAGCGCCTCATTGATGATTTGATTCATCGGCCGTTTTTCCGTTTCCGAAGCTTCCTTGAGACGGACAAACATATCATCGGGGACGCTGACACGGTTTTGATTTTTACGCACGCGTTTGGGTTTTGATTCAGTGGTAGTAGTTTCGGTCATTTTAGGTGTGTAGGTGGCTGAAAATGCTTGTAAAGCAGGGAAATTGACTCGATGACAGAATTCTCCGAAGGTTTCGTTATTTTGTTGATCCTGTTGGAAGTAAACGAAAATCGGTTCTAAGACCTTTTCTAGATCATCGATCGCCATTTTATCCAAATAGGGACGCGCTAGTCGAGTTTGATCGGCTGTTCCCCCTAACCAGAGTTGGTAGGAATTGGGAGCGCTACCCACAAATCCTAATTCTGCCATATAGGGACGCGCGCAGCCATTAGGACATCCTGTCATGCGGATGACAAATTCCTCTTTGCTTAATCCTAAGCGATTAAGCAGGGTGCGAATGCGTTCAATCACGCTGGGTAAAATTCTTTCTGACTCAGTAATCGCTAATCCACAGGTGGGCCAAGCGGGACAGGCCATGGCATAACGAGTTAAAGGGTCAATTTCGGCGGGATTGGTGACAATTCCGTGTTCTTTCAGGATCGCCTCGATCGCTTGCTGATCCTTGGGTTCAATTTCGTAGAGAATGATATTATGGTTAGCCGTCAAGCGCATGGGCAACTGAAAACGCTCGATAATCACTTTTAAGGCGGTTTTTAGCTGAAAACTGCCTTCATTTTTGACCCGGCCATTCTCCACAGAAAGACCAAAAAATAATTTTCCGTCTCCCTGTTCATTCCATCCCAAAAAGTCTTGATATTTCCAATCGGGGAGGGGTTGGTAGGGGGCAATTTTTTGGCCGAAATAACCCTCAACAGTGCTGCGGAATTTTTCTACTCCCCATTCTTCGAGGATATATTTCATTCTCGCATGACGACGATCGCCGCGATCACCGTAATCTCTTTGAGTTGCCACGATCGCTTTTACCAGATCGTACACCTCTTCTTTGTCCACATAACCGATCGGATCGGCCATTCTGGGGAAAGTTTCCTCCTTATTGTGGGTTCTTCCCAGTCCACCCCCCGCAAGGATGTTAAAACCCTGTAATTGACCATTTGCGTCGGTAATCACCACTAAACCGAGGTCATTGGTGTAGATATCGATGGAGTTGTCCCCCGGCACTGTGACACCGATCTTGAACTTACGGGGCATATAATGTTGACCGTAGATCGGTTCGATGGGATCGTTTTTGTTAATGCCATTTGTATCTTTTTGTCTCGATGCCTTGACTTCTGGCGCTTCTTCTGCACTGATCACTTTTTCGCCATCGAGCCAAATTTCGTAATAAGCTCCAGTTTGGGGAGTGAGCAAATCGGCGATATTATTGGCATATTCCCAAGCATAGCCGTATTCGGGGCGATTTTTGTAGGGGGCTGGCGGTGCGGTGACATTGCGGTTAACATCACCACAGGCCGCTAAAGTGGATCCCATACTGCGGATAATTTCCCCGAGGGTAGCTTTGAGATTTTTCTTTAAAATGCCGTGTAATTGGAAGCCTTGGCGGGTTGTCACGCGTAAAGTGCCGTTACCGTAGCGATCGGACAAACTATCGAGGGTAAGATATAGTTGCGCGGGAATAAAACCCCCCGGACTGCGGGTACGCAACATCATTTGATAGTCTTTTTCTTGACCTTTGGCTCTATTGTCGCGATTATCCTGTTGATAGGAACCGTGAAATTTGAGGATCTGCACCGCCGCATCGGTAAAATGGGTTGTATCTTCGAGGAGTTCACTGGCCAAAGGTTCTCGTAGATAATTACTGCGTTCTTTGATACCTTCGACTTTAGAAACCTTGGCGGTAGGAGAAATAGGAGTTGTAACCATCGTCTAACAGCACGATAACCTGTGGATAGGTCTTAGGAATAGGAATTTAGACAAGCTCGATCGATCCTAAGAAGTTTTACTAAGATGATCTCTAGAGTTCGTTCCAGACTCTGAGGTTAACAGTAGCGATCGAGACCTTAATTCTATCTTAGCTTCTTACCGTCCCCCGCGAACGCCACCCACCGATCAACTTTTTATGACCAATTCTCCCAACATTAAAACGGTTATTAGTCAAGAACCCTACATTATTCTTAACAATCAGGGAGAAATTCTCCCTTCTATTA
This sequence comes from Microcystis sp. M144S2, assembly GCF_020246065.1. Classification (NCBI taxonomy): domain Bacteria; kingdom Bacillati; phylum Cyanobacteriota; class Cyanophyceae; order Chroococcales; family Microcystaceae; genus Microcystis; species Microcystis sp. M144S2. The sequence continues at coordinate 5,865 of NZ_JADBTR010000187.1, read as the reverse complement.
ATCTGAGTCGTCCTAATTATAAATTGGGACGGGATGATCAACAGGTAGATTTAGTTGTTCCCCAACACTGGACGGTGGTGAGTCGAGTCCAAGCTTGTTTTCGTCGTCAGGGAGATGATTACTATATCTACGATGGAGACGGGACTAATCCTAGTTCCAATAAACTTTTTATCAATAATCGCGTCATTACTCCCAAAGAGGGCTATCTTTTACGAAATGGAGATGAGATTAATATCGGTCAAGATGCCAAAATTTCGGTCAAGATCACCTATTATCATCCTAACCAACCAGTAAAAAGCCAATCTTTAGCTTTTAAATCAGTTTCCCTAAGCAATCGCAGTGTAGTTTTAGGACGAGATAATGCTGCCACTGTGGTTTTAGACGCTCCGACAATTTCTCGACAACACGCGATTATCGATAGCGATAACCAAAATCGTTATATTCTCTACGACAAAAGCACCAATGGAGTCTTTATCGACGGACAAAAAGTATCGGGTAGTGCCATTTTAACCAACGGTTGTACGGTGAGAATCGGCCCCTATAGTTTTCGGTTGCAGGGAGATGAATTGGTTTTATTAGATACGGGGGATAATATCCGTCTAGATGCCGAAAATATCGTCAGGATGGTGCGGGATAAAAAGAAACGACCTTTGATAATTCTCAATCATATCTCCTTACCGATCGAACCGAGTCAATTAGTGGCGATTGTCGGGGGAAGTGGTGCGGGAAAATCGACTTTCTTAAAGACTTTATTAGGAATTGAACCCACCACATCGGGAACTGTTTATCTGAATGGGGAAGAGCTGCGCCAGAATTTTAATATCTATCGCACCCAAATCGGTTATGTTCCCCAATACGATATCGTTCACAGGGATTTAACTGTGGGAGAAGTGTTATATTATGCTTCTAAATTAAGGCTACCTCCGGATCTTAATTGCCAAGAAGTGATCGAGAAAACCCTGCAGCAGGTGGAATTGTTAGAAAGAAGAAATACTTTAGTCAGAGACTTAAGCGGTGGTCAATTAAAAAGGGTAAGTATTGCGGTAGAATTATTAGCTAATCCCAAATTATTCTTTTTAGATGAACCCACCTCGGGATTAGACCCTGGTTTAGATAAAAAGATGATGGAATTGCTGGCAAAATTGGCCAAAGAAGGCAGAACAATTCTTCTAGTCACCCATGCTACTAATAATATCAATCTCTGCGATCGATTAGTTTTTCTCGGTCAAGGAGGCAATTTATGTTATTTTGGTTCTCCGGGGGAGGCCTTAAATTTTTTCTCTTTACCTCAGGGGGATTTTGCTGATGTTTATATTCATCTGGAAACTAGGGAAAAAGTTGAGCAAGAATGCCAACGTTTCCAACAATCCGACTACTACAAAAATAATATTGAAGCAAGAATCGGTAAAATATTTCAGCAAAATAATAGTAAACCGCAACAGGTTCAACAGTCTTTTTGGCTACAACTACAGGTTTTATGTCAACGCTATAGCCAGTTAATTATCCGCGATCAGGTTAGTTTAATTTTATACCTATTAACCGCCCCGATCGGAATTTTATTAATGGCCATGGTTTTAGGGGACAAAAATCCTTTATTTTTGGGAGATAATCCTAGTTTTGATCAGGCTATCGAATCGGCAACTTTAGCCTTAAAAACTCTCTTTGTTTTTACCTGCGCGGAATTGTGGGTAGGTTTTGCCTGTTCCCTACAGGAAATTGTCAAAGAATCAGCCATTTATCAGCGAGAAAGATTAGTTAATCTGGGATTATTACCCTATTTATTCTCAAAAACTCTGGTTTTAGCAGCCTTAGCTTTTCTGCAAACAATTGTAATTACCTGCGTGATATTTTCGGGATTTGCTGACCCGCAACCAGAGTTAATGACTTGGTTAATTGGCTGTTTTATTACCACATTTTTAACTATATTTGCGGCGATTAATCTCGGTTTATTAATTTCTGCTGGCGTTAGTAATATCACCCAAGCAAATAGCGCTTTACCTTTAATTTTAATTCCTCAGATTATCTTTGCTGGGGTATTATTTAACTTAGAAGGTCTAGGAAAATATCTATCATGGTTGATGATTAGTCGCTGGTCAATTGGTGCCTACGGGGTATTAGTAGAGGTGGAAACTATGATTGCAGAAGCGAAAGAACAAAATACTTTTAATATCCCTTTACCCTTTGAGGATGCCAATCAAGTTTATCAATTATCTATCAATAATTTGTTATTGAATTGGGGAGTTTTAATTCTTCATTCCCTTATTTATTTTCTACTTACCTATTGGTTGCAAAAAAGAAAAGATATTTTATGATCTGAATGATAACTGATAACTGATAACTGATAACTGACTCCTAACCCTACTTAAGTTAATTTCAGATCAAGAGCGATCGGACATTCCACTTTCGTTCCCCCTAAACCGCAGTAACCGCCGGGATTTTTCGCTAAATATTGCTGATGATAAACTTCAGCATAATAAAATTCAGGTGCGTCGATAATTTCCGTGGTAATTTGACCATGGCCCGCTTTATTGAGAGCTTCTTGATAGATCGATCGAGATTTTTCCGCTAATTGCTTTTGCTGGGGATTATAAGTATAGATACCCGATCGATACTGAGTTCCCGTATCATTACCCTGACGCATTCCTTGGGTGGGATTATGACTTTCCCAGAAAACCTTTAACAGTTGTTCGTAGGAAATCACACTGGGATCATAGACCACTAAGACCACTTCATTATGCCCAGTCATGCCGGTACACACTTCCTGATAGGTGGGATTGGGGGTGATACCAGCCGCATAACCTACGGCCGTAGTGTAAACTCCTTCTAATTGCCAAAATTTCCGCTCTGCTCCCCAAAAACAGCCTAAACCGAATATTGCGCTTTCCATACCAGCAGGAAAGGGGGGCTGCAAAGGATGACCGTTAACGTAGTGGGTGCTAGGTACGGGCATTTTTTCCGATCGCCCGGGTAGTGCTTCCCTTGCTGTGGGCAAAGTTACTTTTTTTCCGAATCCGAATAACACCATAATTAAGAATTTGTCGAGAAAGTTTTACTTTACTTTACATTGTCGCTTAATTTTAGGGATTTCAGTGATCAGATTAGAGTTTTCAGTTCACTGATTACTGTTCACTGAAAAAAGCTCCGTCGCTGCCGGTTCAAATTAACCGAAGTGAGGCATAAGAGTCAAAACCCCTAAGTCTAAATCTTTACTATCGATCGATTTTGCCTCGTAGAGGGCTAACATATCGTTTAATTGGGGATTACCGCAGGAGGAACCAGTTACCCCCATGGCAATAATCAAACCACAATAACCCTCGGTATTTTTGATGCGTTTTTGCCAATTGCGGCGAGCATTACGGTGGTCGGGATCATCTTGCTCGAATTCCCCAAACAGATAGAGATCACCGTTAGCCATTTTCAGAATCCCCAGATCATAACGGGTATCTTCGAGGGGATCTTCGCCGGGGTTAAAACCAATAGCCTCCAAACCGCCAGCTTGTTGGATTTTTTCGATCAGTTCCTTGGCTTTCGGTCGGGAGGTCTGGATCATAACCACGGGGAAACCCTCTCCTTTTGTGGGTACGGACTGGGGTTGATAATGGATTCTCGGCCGATTGCGAATTTTATCCAATAATTGCCAGGGAACCATTCCCAGACTGAGATGTGCATTATCAGGGACGAGATTCTCCTTGAGTACGGATTCTTCCTCATCATCATCCTCATCATCATCCTCATCGTCGTCGTCCTCCTCTAAGAGTTGCATAAATTCCGCACATAGATCGGGCATCGTGGCTACCGTCACCGCCACGGTTTCCCCTTTTGCCTGTTCGGGATCGAGGGGAATGCGAAAACGACGCTGTAATTCTCCGATCGGTTCTTCGGATAAAGCGGATTGATTGCCTTTAAAAAAGCGCAACAGAGCTATTAAAGCTAAATATACCGTGATTGCTTCTTCTTCATCTAAATAGGGGCGAATACCTTCGTAGGGATGCACGCTGCCGAAAACTGGATGGATTTGGGAGGGGGCAGCCGAGGCTAGATCGTAGTCATCCTCATCATCGTCCTCATCATCATCGGCCAATTCGTAGCTTAAAAACCAGCAATCTTGGGAAAGAAAGGCCTTTTCTAATCTTTCCATCGATTTTTCTTCTAAAGCGGACTGCCGGAATTGTTTGAGGGATTCTAGGGAACGATAGAGAATGATTCCGTATTCCCGACCGAGCATTCCCATGACACAGGCGTAAAGATTCGGGAAATCGGAGCGATCGAGCTTAATTTGCAAAATATCGTAATCAGCTAAACAGGACCAGGGTTCAGCTTTCCAAATTTCGTGAGCGGTTTTCACTAAAGCGGACTGCCAAGCGGGGGGAATTGCCGGGGGACGGTTATTTTGGAATTCCTCGAATCCGCGAAAGAGATCATCGATCAGGGGCAAATTGGGGACATAATCGATGGTGATATCGAGATCTTGCAGTACTCCGCGCAGAAAAAACTGTGTTTCTCGATCGCGGACGATAATTTTTTTCGGTCTGGCTGGCCGGGCGGGATTTTGGGGTGTTTCGATGGCGCGGATTAAGGTTCTCACCATGGCCTCCGGTCCGGTTTCGGGGGAAACTACTTCCATAGCGCGTACACAGCCCTCGCTACCATCCACCCAGATCACGCACTCGCCACCGCTTTCTTGATTTGGTTCTAGGGTGGCCCGGGGCATTCTCTCGGATAAGGATAAAGCACGACGATCTCCTTCCCAAACACTGGGAATTTGTGGAATTTTTTTGAGGCGGCTTTGGGTGGTCCGGGGCAGAAGATTCATCGGGAAATTTAGGGGTAGCTGTGTTAGGATTTTAACCTTTTCTTTTCAAGGATTCCATAAGAATTATTCTATCGATTTAGTCGATAACTTGATAAATAAACCGGAAACCTGACCAAGTTCCCAGATCAAAGGCGTATTCATCAATTACACTGCCAGAACTATCCATTTTCAAGCCTAAATCTAATTTTAGATCGCTCCAGAAAGCTCTGGCTATTTCTAGGGGGTTAGTCAGGGTGAGCAGTTGGGTGGCTTCTCCCTTGAGGCTTTGAGTGGCATTGAGAAGGGTCAAGGTTTTCGGGAAAGGATGGCGACTGAGGATCAGTAGATTTTCTCTGATGCCCTTGGGTTGACTAATTTTCCAATGCCCTTGGCGGTCATTGGGGATGGTGGCCTTGGTTTTGGCCGCCACGACAAAGGGGGCCAATGGGCTAGAATTGCTGAAATTATCGGGGTTTTCTGGACGGGAACAGTATAAAAGCGGTTGGCGATCGCTGTTGAGGACAAGGATCATTGCGTAGAGGGGTTGTTCTTCTTGATTTTCGATTTGATAGCGAATTTCCGTCCCGACGGGCAGAATTAAGTCATTTTTAGCGGTATTAGTCCCCCTGCTACCCGGGATTTTTTGGGTTTGTACCGTGGAGATATAGGTTTGATCGAGGCTTTCGAGGGTGACAATGACGGCTAAACCGGAGGATTCTTGATTGATCAACAAGTGCCACAATTTGCAGGCCAGCAGGGTTTCTAGTTGCGATTGCAGTCGTTTGATCCCCGATTTAATTGCTTCGTTGGCCGCCCCTAAACTACCGATAATTAGGGAGCCATTGGGAGATAATAACTGATAATTGCCAGTTTCTTCGCCACCAACTCGACTTAAGAGACAATCTACCGTTTGTTCACCAATGTTAACCACAGCGGCCACATCGGGCAAACTGGCAAAGGTACTGGTGGCATCTACCCGTTCAATCCGGGTTAAGTTACTATCCAAACCGACGATTAAACCGATTTGACTGGGAAAAACCCGCAATTTTTCCTGTAGAATCTGTCCTATTTCT
>NZ_JADBTR010000186.1:0-3195 GCF_020246065.1 Microcystis sp. M144S2 | reverse complement strand
GGTTCCTTACCTCCACCCCACACCCCACACCCCACACCCCACACCCCACACCCCACACCCCACACCCCACACCCCACACCCCACACCCCACACCCCACACCCCACACCCCACACCCCACACCCCCTTTCAAGTCAGAAGTTAAAAAACAGGAGAATAAAGTTAAGAAAAAATCTGAGAGTGAGAATGAACCGATTTTAAGCCTATTTACGCCCCAAGAACCCCCAGAAAATGCGATTTTATGGCTTGATGCCGAAGATAAAATTAGTTGGACGACAGCGGAAGAGCGAGCGCCGGACAAGGGTTTAATTATCTATCAACAGGCGATCGAAAAACGGGAAAATTTTCTAGTTATCCTCGATAATGCCAAAGCTTACCCGATTGCTACCCGGGAAGTCCCCCCGCAAGCGAATCAACCAGTGTTAATCTCCAGTCTGCTGACCAAAACCGCCCAAAAAGAGTCAGAAGCCGTGTTAAATCAATTTTTCTTGACAGAACCTCAAAAAAATCAAGAATTGCTTTTACTGAGTCAACAGGGGCGAATAAAGCGACTTCCCATCGATGAATTAGAGGGGGTTGGTAGTCGGGGTTTGTCCCTGATGAAATTGAAAGAAGACGATCGCCTATATGCCGCTCTTTTTACTCACGAAGGCCTGGACTTAGCGATCGCCACCAGTAGCGGTCGAGTGTTACGTTATCCCGTGCGCGAGGAATTATTGCCAATGATGAGTAAATCCGCTCAGGGTTTGGCAATTTTGCGATTGCGCTACGGGGAACATCTAGCCGGCTGTGTTTCTCTCCCCCATCGGGAAAATCTGCTGCTGATTTCGGGATTAGGTTACGGAAAAAGACTGGCGATCGAGAATTTACGCTTATCACAATTAGGCGATCTTGGTTCACCTGCTTTACAATTCGTCAACAAACAGGATAGTTTAGCGGCCATGGTAGCGGCGCGGGCGGGGAGTATAGTGTTATTAAGTACCAATCAGAATCGAAAACTACCCTTAGAGGTGGAAACTGTGGCAGTCACGGGTAAAGACGGGACAGGTTCACAATTAGTCAAACTCAACCCCACAGAAAAAATTATCAAAGCACAATTGTTACATCGTCTCTAAACAATGGCGAAAAAACCGAAAAATGTTGCTACTAAACACCGAAATTGGCAAAGATGGTTAAAACTAACTCTGGTCGCAGTTTTTGGGTTTATTATCCTTAATTTAGCGATTAATTTAGCCATCCGCTTGCCAATTAATCAACAAAAACCCGTTGATGCCATTTTAGTTTTGGGGGGCAGCATTCGTCGGGAAATTTATGTGGCCAATCTGGCCAAGCAATACCCCAATATACCGATTTTAATTTCCCAAGGCTCGAAAGATCCCTGTATTTTATTACTATTTGAACGGGCAAAAGCACCAAAAACTAACGTCTGGTTAGAAAAGTGTGCCGATTCTACCTTCGGCAATTTTTTCTTTGCCGTGCCAATTTTAAAACAATGGGGAGTACATAAAGTAAAAGTTGTCACTTCTCCTACTCATTTACCCCGCGCTAAATGGTTAGCAGAAATTCACTTGCAATCCCACGGTATAGCAGTAGAAATCGATGCAGTCAGAGAAATTGGTATTCCGGGTAATCACGAATCAAAGCTAAAAACTGGTTTAGATGTGACTAGAAGTATAATTTGGGCTTTTGTCGGACAATTAATCTATCCCCCCTGTTGGCAAGTCATTCCCTTAAATTCCGTTGATTTGGAAGCTTGGCGCGATGAAGGTTTTCAATGTGAATCTCAAGGTAAGATCAGGTAAACAATCCTCTCCCAGTTAGTTTTTTAGCGGCTGTATCCCATTTTTGTAAATCTACTAACTTGGGGTTTTTAAAGGCAAACTCTCTCTTCCCACTTTCCTATACCTTTTAAACAGGATTGAGTATCAGAAACCCTATGGGGTATTGGCGATCGCATCTAGAGCCAGATTCAGTTTCAGCACGTTAACCCCCGGTTCGCCGAAGATGCCGAGAAAGCGATCGTCGGTGTTTTTGATAACGAGGATCTCCACTTGATTCGTCGGTAATCCCCGCACCCGCGCCACCCGCTCGATCTGCGCTCTGGCGGCCTCTGGGGTGATATGGGGATCGAGACTGGAACCGGAGGTATATACCAGAGCTGCGGTGGGTTTAATTGCCGCTTTCTCTAATCGGGGAATCTCCCCCTCTATAGCTTTCGCCGGATCAGGATCGGGTTTTCCTTTAATGCGATCGATCAATGCGGGGTTACTGGGAGCTAGGTTACTCGCCCCCGAAATTCCGGTTTGCAGGACTTTGTTAGGATCGTTTTTCGGATCGGCCGTACTGTAGGCGGTGGTACTCGGACGACTATTAAAATAGCGATCGCCGGTGAAAGGTTGCCCAATTAGAGCCGAACCCACCACTTGACCTTGATTATTGGTAATTAAACTCCCGTTCGCTTGCCAGGGAAAAAGAATTTGACCGATGGCGATCATCGCAAAAGGATAGATCAGGGCGGTAATTACCCAGAGAACTAGGGTAGAACGGATGGCTCTACCGGCCTCGCGTGCAAAACTCATGATTAGACCTCTTAAGTCGGGTTTGCGGCAAAAAGTTTGTTGGTGGGGTTAGGAGTCAGGAGCCAGTAGTCAGGAGTCAGGAGAATTAAGAATAAACAACAATCAATGAAAGAGTCTATTTAGAGATTTTCTGCTTTTTCCCATTTTTGAACTCTCAAAAATTAATTGTGCCAGAAATCTCTTAAAACCTCTCGGGTATAAAAATGACAAGGAATAGGTAGATAAATAAAGCAAAGGCGACTAATCCTAAAAGGGTTAATGCGGAGGCTTGCCCCCTATCGATAGTGCTTCCCGTAGAAGCTTGAACGATGGAGGAGAAAAGAATTGTTAGATAGAAATTTAAGAAAATGTACCCAAAAAATCGGTATTTTCTAGGGGCTGCTTTCATAAGAATTAGAGTTTTTTGGAGATTTGTTTTTGCCAGTAAATCAAGAAAATAGCTGTAGTTGTCAAAAATTATCAGACACCCCCCTTATCAAGCTATCCATTAGTCACATCTTTCTTAACATAAAATTTGACAAAAAGAGAAAAGTGTGCAAGATGGCTCAAGGAGGTTCTATGGGGGAACTAATTTGATGAGATAGTTTCCAAGTCTGGCTGATATCATGTAACCTTCGC
>NZ_JADBTR010000185.1:0-7242 GCF_020246065.1 Microcystis sp. M144S2 | reverse complement strand
GTCAATAGGAACATAAGCTCCACCGACTTTAAGAATAGCCAATAATCCCACAATCATGTCTAAGGAACGCTCTAGACAAATCCCCACTAATTCATCTGGTTTTACTCCTAATTTCCGCAAATAATGGGCTAATTGATTAGCACGACAATTTAATTCATTGTAGGTTAATTTTTGCTCTGAACATACCACTGCTACCGCGTCGGGTGTGCGTTTTACCTGTTCTTCAAATAACTGATGAATACATTTATCAGAGGGATAATCTGTGTGAGTTTCGTTCCACAATGATAACAATTGATAACGTTCTTCATCACTTAACATCGATAACTCAAAAATTCCCATATTGGGATTAGCTGCAATCGCAGTTAAGAGATTTTGAAAATGTTGCCCCATTTGGTTAATGGTGGGGGCAGCAAACAAATCAGTACTATAACACCAAACCGCTTCTAAACGATCAGAAACTTCCCAAAAATTTACCTCTAAATCAAATCGGGCTTTAAGCTCAACAGATAAAGGCAAACTCTCCATCTTTAAGCCAGATAAACTGGCCTCAGATTGGGGAGTATTTTGCAGTGAGAACATTACCTGTATCAAAGGATTGTGACTTAAATCTCGGTTTAATTGTAATTTTTCTACTAACATTTCAAAAGGCAAATCTTGATGGGCATAAGCTGATAAAGTTGTTTGCTTTACTCGTTCTAATAACTCGATAAAACTCGGATTTCCTTCTAGATTACCTCTGAAAGCCAAAGTATTCGCAAAAAAGCCCATCAATTTCTCAATTGCCGAACTATTACGATTAGCGATGGGAGAACCCACCAAAACATCTAATTGACCACTATAACGAGAAATTAGGACAAAAAAAGCCGCCAGTAAATTCATAAATAGCGTTGCTCCTGACTCCTGACTTAACCTTTTGAGGCGTTGCGTTAAGTCTTTATTCAGGCGAAAAACCTGCCCATCACCCCGGAAACTAGGAATTGGGGGGCGGGGATAATCCGTCGGCAATTCTAAAATAGTAGGTGCATCTTGTAACTGTTTTTGCCAGTAATTAAGTTGACGTTCTAAGACTTCACCGGTGAGCCATTGACGTTGCCATACGGCAAAATCGGCGTATTGAATCGATAATTTAGCGAGAGGGGAAGGCAACCCCTGGACAAAGGCCGCATAAAGTTGAGATAATTCATCAAAGAAGATGCTCAAAGACCAACCATCGTAAATAATATGGTGCATCTTCAACAGCAATACATACTCTTGGGAACTGAGTTTAAGTAACTTAAATTGGACTAAGGATTCCTTGGCTAGATTAAAGGATTTTAAGGAGAAAGCAATCGCTATTTCTTGCAGATGTTCTGTCTGTTCATTCTTTGATAAATTTTGTAAATCTTCTAGGGGTAACCTGACGGGGGAAGGGGGAGCAATGCGCTGAATTGGTTGCCCTTCAATCATGGGAAAAGTGGTTCTTAAAATTTCATGACGGCGAATTAGTTCGCTGAGACTTTGTTCTAAAGCCAACAGATTGAGGTTTCCTTCTAACCGCAAAGCTTCCAACAGATTATAGGAATGACTATCGGGAGAAAGTTGCTGCAGAAACCAGAGTCGTTGTTGAGCAAAAGAGAGGGGTAAATCCTGATCCCGTGACACGGGAATAATCTCTAAATCAACAGTATTAGTTGGGATTTTTGCCGCTCTTAAAAAGTCCAAAATTTCAGGTTTTTTGGCGGCGATTTCTTCTTTAATTTCTGGGGTCATAACCCCTTTGGGAGCCTGAAAACGAAGTTTTTCGCCTTCCAGCCATAGTTTAATCTCTAAACCCTTCAAATACGCTAAAAAATCTCCTACTTTCACTTACCAATTGCCTCCAAAGTTGTTGTTAAATTAGCTCTAAATCACGAAGTTTGCCCTGAGGATGAAAAAGTCCATCAGATTGCCATTGACTAGGATCAATATTTGTCCTTTGCCGTTTTAACTGTCTTGCTAAACTATTGAAATCAGCTAAAACTTTAACTGTTTTTATAATTCACCATCCTCATAATCTTCTAAGCTTTCAGTCATAGCTATTTCTCCCGGTGCAACGGTAAGAACTTCAATAATTTGGGCTAAATTAGCGATAGTTGGGTATTCTAGCAAATTTTGTAAAGACAATTCCACCGAGAAAAGATCGCGGGAACGGGAAATAACCTGAGTTGCTAACAAAGAATGTCCTCCCAATTCAAAGAAATTATCCTTAATCCCAATACGTTCGACTCCCAAAACTTCACTCCAAATTTGAGACATTTGAGTTTCAATCGGGGTACGAGGTGCGAGAAATCCCGTAGCTAAATTGCGTGTAGCTGTATCGGGTGTAGGCAAAGCCAGCCGATCTACTTTACCATTAGGAGTCAAAGGTAGGGTATTAAGCAAAACAAAAGCCTGGGGAACCATATAACTAGGTAGCTTTTGTTGGACAAATTCCCGCACCTGTGGTATCAGCTTCTGGACTAATTTACCATATAAAGGATTATTCGTATAATCAGTCCAGGATTTGGGAATAATCGTCTCATCATCCCAAAAATTGGGGTATGGTTGTTGTTCAACTTTACTTATTATCGGTTCTAGGATGGCATTCTGGCGACAGAAAACCACATCGAAAGAACCATCTTGACTACCTTCCCACCAACTGAGATGAACAGTGTAACCTAACTGTTCTCCCAGTTGCCACATTTGCTCAGGATTAATCCCTATCCCGCTATTTTTTGCTAACAATTGCCGCAATTCCCCCACCGTTTTTACCCCGGGAGAATTTTCTAAACAGTCTAAAATTTGTAGTGCCTTTTGTAATCGTTGATTGGGTACATCTCTGATACCTAAATATTCTGGTTGTTCCAGTTTCAGTTTATCTTGTAGTTGCCCTAAAGAAAACCGATCCCGCTGCCAATTTAGCCAAGTAATTGTCGTTTTTTGCCCATCAGTATCCAGATGTAAAGTAACATCATAGCGGAATTGAGTTAACTCATTGTCAGCCTGACCCCGTTTCGGTGCAATCTCTACCCAAGAAATTCGCGGAAAGTGTTGTTTAAGCGTGATAAAGAACTGAGGTGCAATTAACAATTCTTCTTCGGTAGCTACACTTTGATTCACCTGTTTTTGCCATTCTTCAAGGGTTTTATTAGCTTCAGCGCGAGCTAACTGTACCGCGGCGTGGTAAGGCTCTAGTAAGGACAAGCTACGGATATCACCTAGGAAAATCTTACCCTGATCCGCAATCGTCTTGACTGCTCCTGCGATAACTTGTAATAGATAATCCACACTAGGAAAATACTGAACCACAGAGTTAATTACTACTCGATCAAAAGTAGCTTGGGGAATGCCGGTAAAATCATCGGCTGTTCGGTGTAATAATTTTACTTTGCCCTCTAAACCCTCAATTGTGCTACATAAATGTTCTAGGTTATTAATAGTAGCAGCGGAATAATCTGCTCCCCAATATTCCTGACAATGTTTCGCCACACGGAATAGCAATAATCCACTTCCGCAACCAATTTCTAACACTCGTTGCGGTGGTTGATTTCCTAAAATTCGGCTCACTGTCTGATCAACCCATTCCTGCATTTCTGCATCGGGAATAGCTTGTCCGGTATAACTACTATTCCAACCACTAATATTAAAAGTGGGGTCCTCGGTTTGAGGTTGGGGTTTACTGTAGGATTCTTCGTAAATCTTTTGCCAATCACTAACATATTCACTCTGCCATTGAGCAAGCTGTTCGGGCAATACTTGACCCTTGAGAGCCGGAACTAAGTAGGCTACTAAATTAGTATTAAGCTGATCATAATCATGATCACTTGCCTGATCAGCGCGAGCTATCACAACCGCTTCTTGTACTAGGGGATGTTGGCTCAAAACTGCTTCAATTTCCCCTAATTCGAGGCGGAAACCCCTTACTTTAACCTGATTGTCAATTCGTCCCAGATATTCAATTTTTCCATCAGGTAAATAACGAGCTAAATCTCCTGTTTTATACAAACGTTTGCCTTTTAACTGTTCCTTGTTTTCTAAATAGATAAATTTCTCTGCTGTCAATTCTGGGCGATTCAAATAACCTCTGGCTACCCCTGCTCCTCCGATATGTAATTCCCCCGGTACACCGATAGGAACCGGTTGTAAATGCGAGTCTAAAATATAAACCTGCACATGAGGAATTGGCCGACCAATAGTTATTTTTTCATCAACCGGCGTACATTTAGCTACCGTTGCACAAACACTTCCTTCTGTGGGTCCATAACCATTAAAGAAATTTCGTCCCTGGGACCATTTTTTCACCAATTCAGGAGAACAAGCTTCCCCGGCGACAATAATAGTTTGCAGAGAGGAAAGATTTTCCCAAGACAGAACCGCTAAAGCTGATGGCGGTAGAGTAATATGAGTAATCTTATTCTCCCGTAATTGCTTGATTAAGGGTAAACCGGGCATTAAATTTTCTTTACTTGCCAAATAAAGTGTCGCTCCTGCTCCCAAAGCCATCAAAACTTCCCAAATACAGGCATCAAAACTAAAAGAAGCAAACTGAAGCACTCGACTCTGAGAAGACACAGCAAAAGTCTGAATTTGCGCCAGAGCAAGGTTACACAACCCTTGATGTTCAACCATCACCCCTTTAGGTTTACCCGTAGAACCAGAAGTATAAATCACATTAGCTAAATTAGAAGCTGTTACCTTCACCGTCAAATTATCCCAGTTCATTGGTTTAATTTCTGTCCAAATTTCAGCTAAAAATACAGTTTTAGCTTGATGATTTGGGAGTTTATCAATCAGTGAACTTTGGGTTAGTAATAAGGGTACTTGACTATCCTCTAACATAAATTGTAGGCGTTCTTGAGGATATTCTGGGTCAAGGGGGAGATAGGCAGCACCGGCTTTAAGGATGGCTATTAATGCCACAATCATGTCTAAAGAGCGCTCTACACATAAACCGACTATTACCTCGGTTTCTACACCTAAAGAGCGTAAATAGTGAGCTAGTTGATTGGCCCGACTATTTAATTCTGCATAGGTCAACTGTTGATTTTCAAAGACTACTGCTACTCCATCAGGGGTACGCGCTGCTTGTTCCTCAATTAATTGATGAATACACTTGTTATAGGAGTAATCAGCTTTTGTCTCATTCCACTCCTCTAATAGTTGATACTCTTCCTCTGGGTTTAATAAGGGTAGTGAAGCTACTGATTGACGGGGATTTTCCACAATTGCCGCCAACAAAGTCTTAAAATGAGTCATCATACGGACAATAGTTTCAGCATCAAATAAATCCCTGTTATAAGAGCAAAAACCGCCCAATCCTTCGGCTGTATCCCAGAGGTAAACTTCTAAGTCAACCCTAACTGAATCAAGTCCCGATGGTATCTCCTCAATGTTTACTCCGGGTAAATCCCAGGGAGAACTAGGAGCATTCTGAAGGGCAAAAACTATCTGTGTTAAAGGATTACGATCTAAATGACGCTCAATTTGCAATTTTTCGACTAACATCTCGAAGGGTAAATCTTGATGGTCGTAAGCGTTTTGAGTAGTTTGTCTGACTTGCGCGAGAAAATCTTCAAAGGTCGGGTCTTGAGATAAATTAAATCTTAACACTAAAGTATTGACAAAAAAGCCAATTAACCCTTCAATTTCGGTGCGGTTACGGTTAGCAATTGGTGAACCAATTACCACATCTGTTTGTTGACTATAACGAGATAGTAACACAGCAAAACCCGCTAGTAATGTCATAAAGAGAGTGCTACCGGACTCTTGACTGAGTTTTTTCAGTTGTTGCGTTAGTTGACTATCTAGTTGCAGTCGCTCCGTCCCACCGCGAAAACTTTGGATTGCTGGCCGGGGACGGTCTGTGGGAAGTTGGTGTAGTAGGGGAACCCCGGTTAATTGTTGCTTCCAGTAGCTTAATTGACGGTCTAATACTTCATTAGTTAACCACTGACGCTGCCACACGGCAAAGTCAGCATACTGTATTGATAAATCAGGTAAATCTGCTTTTGTACCGGTGCAGAAACTTCGATAATAGACCGATAATTCGTCAACTAAAACACCTAATGACCAACCATCCGCCGCAATATGATGAATAGCTAATAATAGTACATATTCCTCTGTCTTGACTTGCCATAAGTTGACTCGTAATACTGAACCTGATTCGAGATCAAAGGGTTCGGATGCTGCTGCTAATAACAGGTTTTTTACCTGTTGCTCAGAATGACTGAGGTTTTGCAGATTGACAACTGGTAAGGTGAAGGTTACATTAGGATTGATCGCTTGTATTGGTTTGTTATCTTTGAGTTTAAATTGAGTCCGTAGGGGTTCATGGCGTTGAATAATTGCCTGGAAAGCTTTTTCTAAGGCTTTAACATTGAGATTTCCGCGCAAACGCATCGTTAAATCAATAGTATAAGCCCCACTTTCTCCTTCTAATTGATTCACAAACCAGAGACGTTCCTGGGCCCAGGATAGGGGAATATCATCCTCTCGATTAACGGGGACAATTGATGGTAGCTTTAACCCTAAACCTGTTTGCAGTTCTTTTAAAATTACCGCACTTAACTGAGCAATGGTTGGGGATTCAAACAGATAACGCAAGGGAACAACAATCTCAAAGGTTTCCTGTAATCGAGAAATAACTTGAGTTGCCAACAGAGAATGTCCCCCTAATTCAAAGAAATTATCCTCAATACTGACTCGTTTTAATTTCAGTACCTCAGCCCAAATCTGCGCCATTTTTTCTTCAATGGGGTTACGGGGAGCTATATATTCACCTTGGCTCTGTAAATCGGGAACAGGTAAAGCACGGCGGTCTATTTTGCCATTGGGAGTTAAGGGGAAAGTATCAAGAAGGACAAACGCAGTTGGAACCATATAATCAGGTAATTTTGCTCGCAAAAATTGCCGTATTTCGTTAATTGTCAGGTTGATTTCGGGTTGCGGTACAACGTAAGCAACTAAGCGTTTATCCCCTAGATTATCTTCACGAACAATCACACAAGAAGACTGTACCGCCTGATTTTGACTAAGTACAGCCTCAATTTCTCCCAATTCAATACGGAAGCCGCGAATTTTTACTTGATTGTCAATCCGTCCTAAATATTCAATATTACCATCGGGTAAATAACGGGCCAAGTCTCCCGTTTTATATAATTTTGACGGCTCATTGCCCCCCTTATTAAGGGGGGTTGGGGGGATCACTTCATCCTTCTCAAAAGGATTAGGAATAAATTTTTCTTG
>NZ_JADBTR010000184.1:0-8303 GCF_020246065.1 Microcystis sp. M144S2 | reverse complement strand
TGTCTATAGCCTTCTTCTGCGGCAATTTGTTTCAGGTGTGGTTTATTATGGTTAAGCATAATTAATGTGTTGATTTCTTTGATAATATAATCACTGTGAGTAGTGATAAAAACTTTAATACCAATGTTGATCAGTCGAGCGAAAAGTTTAGCGATACGGCGTTGATTTTCTGGATGGAGATTTAATTCAGGTTCATCTACTATCAACAAATCTCCGATTCGAGCTTCGTGTCTTAAATAAAAGCCAATGTCTAAAAGAGAACGTACAGCACTAGAACTTTCATCCATCGATAGTCTAAGTTTTTTTCCTTTAGGAATGTAATAAAGTTCATCATTGCTAGTAATCATATATTGACCACCAATAATATCGGCAAAATCTTCTAAAATACTGGGATGATTTTCGGCGATAAAGCTAGTTTTTTTGACAATTGTTTCTATTTGTCTAGTAAAATCTACATTTTTTTTGACTGGTAGCGCATAATCCTGAGAAACATTAAATAACAGTTCTCTAGGATTAAAATTGCTATTTTTACTAATTTCTTCCAGTAAACGATTACGAGCAAAATTTAACTCTTTGCGAAAAATTGCCGCTCCTGTCCTTTCTGCACTAGCAATAAATGGCCTGGGAAAAAACTGAGAGAAAATTATATCTTGGATGCTGTCGTAAATTATATCCTCAAGAAAATGCACTGGCAGATTTATTTTTTCTGTTTCTGTTAATAATGTAATGGATAAATAAGGCTCATCTTCAGGTTTGTTAATCGAGATAATTTCCAATGTTGCTGTACTAATTTTCCTTTCATACTTATTTTGAAATTGAATATTGTCAAAATTTAATTCTATCTGAAAATCAACATTTTTAAACCTCTCCTCGTTGGCAGCAAAAACTTCAGGTATTTGTTGAATATATCTTTGACAACCTGTAGTAAGAATAATCTCACACTGTTGAACATACTCCTGTAGATCGAGACTAATTACACCATCAGAAAGTAGTTGATCAATTTTTTCTTTGAGACCAAATGTTGGCCAAGTTAATAGTCTTCGCCAAGTATATAAAAAACCAAATAAAGAATATGTAGCATAAGTTTTACCCGTATTATTACGACCACAGATAATTGTGAGGTCGCCTAGACTGAATTCTGCCTGTTTTAAAATGCCAAGATTTTTAATTTTAACTTTCATATTTGTCTTTAGGTTTAATATTCAATATTATAGATAATTGTGGGTCATTTGATCAAGTCCCACACTATACATTCAACTTTGGTTATCAAGGTTACTTACATAAATTATAACCTTTCTAAGGCTTTTCTCTCTTTTTCAGTCACTTCTCGCCATTGACCGGGTTGTAATCCTGTTAAGCATAATTTATTGTTTTTGTCAATAGTAATGGCTGTTCTAATTAATCTTAAAGTGGGATAACCAACGGCAGCTGTCATCCTTCTTACCTGACGATTTCTTCCCTCAGTTAAGGTAATTTCTAACCAAGCGGTGGGGACAGATTTTCGATAACGAATCGGTGGCTCTCTGGGGGGTAAATCTGGTTCAAAATCTAGTAAATTAACTATTGCTGGTCGAGTGCGATAATCCTGAATATGAAGACCTTGACGCAATTTTTCTAAAGCGTTTAGGTCTGGAATTCTTTCGACTTGTACCCAATAGGTGCGCGGATGTGCAAATTGACGATGACCCAAACGATGCTGTAATTGACCGTTATCTGTGAGTAATAATAATCCCTCGCTGTCCCTATCTAAACGACCGACAGAATAGATATTTGGGATAGGAATATAATCTTTTAAAGTCGAGCGCCCATTTTCATCAGTAAACTGACATAATACATCGTAGGGTTTATAAAAAAGGATATATTTATTCAAGGGAAAAAGGAGTCAGGAGTCAGGAGATAGGAGATAGGAGCTTTTTGCTTTTATCGGTAAACAGTAAACAGTAATCCGTGAACTGTTCACCGAATACTTAAATCTGATAACTGATAACTGATTACTGATTACTGATTTAATCCCGTTGATGGGAGAATTGATAAGCACCGACAATCGAGAGAAGAATAGCGACAATTAATAAAATAGGAATAGCGAACCAAGGAAATTGATTGATATCGTAGGCTGCGGCTCTTAATCCCAGACTAGCATAGGTGAGGGGCAAGGCATAAACAATAATTTTTAATGCCCAGGGTAAGGTTTGGGGATCGAAAAAAGTTGCTCCTAAAAAAGACATCGGCACGATTAAAAAGTTATTATAGAGACCGACACTTTCGAGGGATTTAACTCGCAATCCGACAATTGCCCCTAAACCGGCAAAGACGGCACAATTTAAGATTAAAACTAATAAAAAGAGGGGATTGAGAAAACTGACAAATTTTCCTGTAAATAAGATAGCGACGAGAATCACTGATGCAGAAGTCATTACACCGCGCAAAATTCCCGCGAAAACTTTGCCTAAAAATAATGAGAGGGGATGGACGGGAAGTAATAATAATTCCTCGAAGGTTTTACTAAATAAGCGATCGCCACAGATAGAAAAGGTGGTTCCCCCGAAACTGATCGCCATTGAGGACAGGGCCACCATTCCGGGTAAAATAAATTCTAGATAGGAATCGCCGATCGAGGGTTTCATGGAGCGATCGAGGGCGCTTCCCAACCCCAACCCGAAACCGATAATATAGATTAGGGGAGAAACTAGACCTGTGGCGGCGATCTGAAGGACTCTCGCCCGTAAATCTAGCCATTCTCCCCAAAATACGGTTAAAGTGTCTGTTAATATCGTCTGAGCTTGAGCTAGTTTCACTGGTATTTTGGTTAATTAGTAAATGTACTTTTAATAATAATTAACAATTGTCCCCTTTTTCAAGAGCGAGCTTTTCGGACTAGAAAAATAATCATCCTAAATCCGTTGAGCATGATGCTACTTAGGGGTTTGTGGCAAAAGTGGCTAATGACTTGGCCGCTCAAGCTTTCAAAAATAGTCGCTTCGGGTGCATCTCATCAGCTGTTAGGTGTTATAGTCATTTCAGATAAGTCTGATACAGGTCTAATTTAATTAGAACCAGCTACTTACTTACAAATCATCCAACAATAGCGTTACTAACACCTTATCGACGCGATTCCCGTCCATATCCACCACTTCCAAGCGCAACCTTTGCCATTCAAAATGATCAGCAGCCCCCGGAATCCTGCCAAGATGAGTAATAATAAAACCACCTAAAGTGTGATAATTGCCCTGTTTTTCCCCGGGTAATTCACTGATTTCAAATAATTCTTTAAAATCTTCGATCGCCACTGTGCCATCGATCAACCAAGAACCATCTTCCCGCTGCACGATCTGAGCATCTTCAATATTATCTAATTGGGGTAAATCGCCGACAATTGCCTCTAAAATATCCTTGCGCGTCACCAATCCTTGAATCACCCCGTACTCATCCACTACCAAGGCAATATGATGACCACTTTGCTGCACCAATTCCAAAACTTTTAAACCCCTAGTGCTTTCCGGCACAAAAAGCGGCTGTTGTAAATCCTTCGTTAGGTCGAAACTTTCACCGTTTAAACAATCCGCTAATAAGTCTGTGACTTCGATTACCCCCAAAACCTCATCTAAACTGCCCTGACACACAGGAAAACGGTTATGATTGCTCTCAATTAGCTTCTGGCGGTTAATTTCGGCGCTATCTTCCAAATCTAGCCAAATAATATCTGGGCGCGTGGTCATAATCTGGCTTACTCTGCGATCGCCCAATCCTAACACCCTTTCCACCATATCCTGTTCTGCTTCCTCAAAGGTTCCCGCTTCGGTTCCCTGTTTAAGCATAATTTTCAATTCTTCTTCCGTAATTGGGGAATCATTGTTATTAGTATTAATCCCCAACAAACCGAGAATCAGATTAGTCGATTGACTCAAAAGATGGACAACGGGCGAAACAATTTTCGATAGCTTATCGAGAGGATCAGCAACGAGGATAGCGATTTTTTCGGGATTACTTAAACCTAACCGTTTCGGCACTAATTCCCCCACCACCAGGGATAGATAGGTAATAATTAACACCACTAATCCTAATCCCAAAGCTTGACTGTAGGGGGCTAAAACAGGAACTTGCGCCAATAATTGCGCCACACTGACCGATAAATTAGCTCCTCCGTAGGCCCCGGCAAAGATACCCACGAGGGTAATGCCAATCTGCACCGTCGATAAAATTTGATTGGGATCATTGGCCAATTTTAAGGCCACCGCCGCCCGTCGATCATCTCTGGCTAATTGTTCTAAACGGACTTTGCGCGCCGAGACAATGGCAATTTCCGAGAGGGCAAAGACTCCATTGAGGAGGATCAGGAAGAGGATAACAAGAATTTCGGTAGTCGCCGAGAACATGGTTAAAAGTTACAGGTAAAAGGGCGGATAGTTGTTTGTATCATAGTGCGAGGATCGGTTAAGTTCAGTAAAGAATCATCTTGATTTTTAACGAGTTACGAAGGCTTGTGTCTGGAGGGGGTTACTCCCAGTATAAATGGGATAGGATCAAGTCCGCGCTCTTAGCTCAGTTAGCAGTGAACAGTCAAGAGTGACCTGTTGCCAGTAAAAAAAGTTGTCCCTGGGAGAGTGGGGACAAACTATCTCAATCTATTCGCCTGAAAAATTATGATCGCTACACCCGTATCATCGAAATCGAACCCTATCACGGAAATACGCCCCGGACTACCAACTATTTGCGGTTGGGAACAGGAAATCGCAGCGATTGTCAATCACCATGATCCGATCTTTTTACCGACAACAAATCTCAAATTAGACAATATTAACGCTGGTTTTGCCTGTGCCTTGCATATGCACCAACCCACCATCCCCGCAGGTGTTAACGGGGAATTAATCTGCAATCTCCAGCATATGTTCGAGCATCAAGGGGATGGCGATAACCATAATGCCAGCGTTTTTGCCTGGTGTTACAGTCGCATGGGCGATTTTATCCCAGAATTGGTGGCGGAAGGCTGTAATCCCCGGATTATGCTCGATTATTCCGGCAATCTCCTCTGGGGTTTGGTACAGATGGGACGGCAGGATATCCTCGATAAACTCAAATTAATCACCTGTAACAGTCAATATCAACCCTATGTGGAATGGTTGGGGACGATGTGGAGTCATGCGGTGGCCCCTTCCACACCGATTCCCGATCTAAAATTACAGATGCAAGCGTGGCAAACCTATTTTGCCTCGATTTTTGGCCCGGATGCCCTGAAACGAGTCAAAGGGTTCTCTCCCCCAGAAATGCACCTTCCTAACCATCCCGATACCCTCTACGAGTATATTAAAGCTCTGAAAGAATGCGGCTATCGTTGGTTATTGGTACAGGAACACTCGGTGGAAAATCTCGACGGTTCGGGATTGAGTCAGGAACAAAAATATATTCCTAATCGCTTGGTGGCCCGCAATTCTCGCGGTGAAGTGATTGCCATTACTGCTTTGATTAAAACCCAGGGTTCCGACACCAAATTAGTCGCCCAAATGCAACCCTACCACGAGGCTAAATGCCGCGGTAAACAGCAAATCGGCGGCGTTTGGGTTCCTTCCCTAGGTTCCCAGATTGCCGACGGTGAAAATGGTGGCGTGATGATGAATGAATTTCCTCGCGATTTTCCCAATCCTTGGCGAGAAATGCAGGGGGGTTCCAGTGTGGCAGGATTTAACGGCACGGAATATCTGGAGTTAATCGAGGCTGCTGGCGTTAATCCCCAAGATTATCCCCCAATTCAAGCCGTACACCAGCATAAAATCTGGCAGCGAGTTAATCCGGATGCCGCTACCCCGGAAGCAGTGGAACAGGCGATCGCTGAGTTAAAACAGACCGACCACCGTTTTAGCATGGATGGGGCATCTTGGACAAATGATCTCAGTTGGGTGCGCGGTTACGAAAATGTCCTCGAACCGATGAACCAATTAAGCGCTCAATTCCACGAAAAATATGATCCTTTAGTACAGGCGGATCCTAGTTTTACCCGACGACCGGATTATCTGGAGGCACTGCTTTATAATTTGCTCGTGCAAACCAGTTGTTTCCGTTATTGGGGCCAGGGTACTTGGACCGATTACGCCCGCACTTTGTACGAAAGAGGCGCGGCCTTAACCCGCTAAGATAGTAAGGTATCTAGGGCGCAGATTCTGCGCCTTATTCGTACAGGTGTATTAGAATAAATCCTGTTTAAAAGGTATCGGGGAGCGGCGAGAAACAATCCATCTTCTTTACATTAATTTACGAACCCTCTCTTATACTAAATCCGTTGAGTAACGCACAGAAAACGGGTTTCTCGGAGAAACCCGTTTTCTACTCATGCACTCATGCAAAACGGAGAATAAATAATCAGTTTTTAATAACTGGATTTAGTATTAAATGTTTTTTAGCTAACTAAACAGCCCCAAGGTGATTCTCCCCGTTGGCAACCCTAATCCCGCAACAATTAGAGGCAACACCGATGATGACTGGCGCTTCCCCTGCTTTCCACTCACCCGCCGATTCTTCCGGGGCAAAAGTGCAGTGCCATGGACGAGTATTATGGCTAGGCATAGGTTGCATCCGTGGGACGGAGAAAGCGGTCATAGATAGGGCAATTAGGGCTGTTTTTCAGCGTTATCACCTCTCTTTAGCCGCTATTGCTGGTATCGCCACCCTTGACATCAAAGCTGATGAACGGGGTTTAATTGCCTACTGTCAGGAGAAAGGATTGCCCCTAAAAACTTTTACTGCCGAGGAGTTGAGAGATATTAATGTCCCCAATCCCTCAGCCATTGTCAACAAGCAAGGGGGAACCCCTAGCGTCGCTGAGGCTGCCGCTTTAAAAATGGGCGAGATTTTGCTAGTTAGCAAGCAAATAGAAGCAAAATCGGTGACGGTGGCGGTTTCTTTGGCAGCAAGGGAATATAGAGGATACCAAATCGATGCTTAAACAGGTTTTATTTCTTAGTAATGGTCATGGCGAGGATTTAAATGCTAGTTTAATTGTGCGGGAATTACAAAAAATTCAGCCCCAATTATCTATAGCTGCTTTGCCTTTAGTGGGAGAGGGAAAAGCTTATCAAAAATTGCCAGTACCAATCATTGCCCCCACTGCCACTATGCCATCGGGGGGAATTATTTATACTAATCCCTTTAATTGGATTAAAGATATTGGAGCGGGATTAATTGGTCTAACTATTAAACAAATTCAGGCAGCTTTTAAAGTTAGTAAGAATTGTGATTTATTGATAGCAGTGGGGGATATAGTGCCGATTGCGATCGCTCGTTTAACTGGTCGTCCTTTTGTGGCTTTTATTGTTTCTACTTCCAGTTATTACGAAGGTACAATTAAATTACCTTTACTGACAAAATTATGTTTAAGATCGAAGAATTGCTTGAGGGTTTTTACCAGGGATAAATATACAGCAACAGATTTACAAAATCGGGGTATTAAAAAAGCGATTTTTGCTGGCTATCCGATTATGGATGTCTTAACACCAACGGGTAAAGATTTAGAATTAGATAGTCAAATTCCCATGATTGCTTTATTAGCGGGGAGTCGTTTACCCGAAGCTTTGAGTAATTTAGCTTTACAGTTACAAGTCTGTGAGGAAATAGTTAAAATTAAACCGATGCAGTTTCGGGCTGCTATCATTCCTAGCATCGGAGAAACCGACTTAGAAAATTTGGCTAAACAAGAGGGATGGCATTATTTAGGAGCGGGAAAATTAGAGAAAAATGGGGCTAAGGTGTGCTGTTATCGTGATGCTTTTGCCGATATTCTACACTATTGTGACGCTTGTTTAGCCATGGCGGGGACAGCAGTAGAACAAGCGGTAGGATTAGGAAAACCCGTCCTACAAATACCCGGATTTGGTCCCCAATTTACCTACCCTTTTGCTGAGGCACAAATGCGCTTATTAGGGGAATCGGTGATAACTATTGGAAAGAAACCCACGGAGGTAAATTTATTTAAAAATGCCGCGGTTAAAATTATCGATATTTTGGCAGATTCTCGTTATTTACACAGATGTTTAGAGAATGGCAAAATTAGAGTGGGAGAGTCTGGAGGTAGCAGGAAGATTGCCGAGGAAATTTATATAAACTTAGGGTGTTAAGTAGCTGGTTGTAATTAAATTAAAAATGGATTTTAGGTTTGATCCCCCCTGCCCCCCTTGATCTATCCATTAGTCACATCTTTCTTAACATAAAATTTGACAAAAAGAGAAAAGTGTGCAAGATGGCTCAAGGGGGTTCTATGGGGGGACTAATTTGATGAGATAGTTTCCAAGTCTGGCTGATATCATGTAACCTTCGCA
>NZ_JADBTR010000183.1:0-6330 GCF_020246065.1 Microcystis sp. M144S2 | reverse complement strand
TTTGTCTTATGCGACGTACAGGATTATTAAGAAATGAAACTCTTATAGAGAAAGACATTTGGCGATTTTTGTCAATTGTTTTCGATCTAGAGCGAACTAATCAATTAAATCTATTGCCAGATAAGGATTTAGTCGATTTATGCCACCCAATCGAACCATACCAAGTAACGACGAACCGGCTAGAATAATATATAGCGTTTGCTGAATAAATCTAAAAACCTTGTTGGATAAGACTTTTGGACTTTTTTACCCTCAAAAAGTGCCAGCCCTTGGGGTGATCGGGTAGGGCTGTTTCATTCTTTCAAATGTCATTCTCTCAAATCCTTACCTAGCAACGTTTGTAGTCGATTTCTCGGAAATACATATCTGAAAATTTTTCAAAACGTCGTGCTTTGTAGGTTGATTCATGAATCAACCTACTATGAGAGCAAAAACCTGTACTCCCCTGCTCCCTAGCTTACCTCATAAGCCATTAAAGGTAGCAAAAAAAAGAATTAGATTCGGAGAATGAATCAGCCCTACCCCGAACCCTGGAGCGCATTAATTTTTCCATGAGATGCTCACAGGCAGTTGTTGATGTATTTATAATGATTTAAGAGTCACTGATATATTTAATGAAAAACTAGGCCAATCCAGGACTAGATAGCATCGTGATAAGGGGGATAATACCTTGGACTCCACTAACGATCAGAAAATTCTCGGCTATTTCATCGAAGAAGCAAAAGAACACCTAGAAACTTTGGAACACGGGATTTTAGACTTAGGCAATCTCGTGAACAACCATGAACAGATGAACGAGATGTTTCGTGCCGCCCATTCCGTCAAGGCAGGGGCGGCCATGTTAGGCTATAGCAGTATCCAAAAAACTGCTCACCGTCTTGAGGATGCTTTCACAATATTGAAAGAAAATCCCCTGGAAGTGGATCAAAAATTAGAGTCTTTGTTCCTCAAAAGTTATGATCTGCTTCAGATATTGATTGATAAGCTGCAGGATCCCTTCGGTTTACAGGCCGAGGAAGCTGACGCTATCGTTAAAAACGGTGAACCGACTTTTGCTGAATTACAGGCCCATCTTAACTATCTTCTGGGCCAAGTAAAATCCACCCCTGCTATTGCGGCAACATCTTCTATCTCCATCAGCGCCAGAGATAGCCTCAAACAGATGTTACAACTGTTCAAACAGGAAGAAACCAGCGCTTCCCGTCAGCAATTACAAGAATTAATTTTATCTCTGTCTCAATTGGCTTCAGAACAGCAACAATGGCAATATTTAGTTAAAAATGCCCAATCGGCACTAGCTAACCCTAAACATTCCTATCGTACTCTCGCCCCGGTTATTATTAGGGAATTAAAACAAGCTAGTGATTTATTAGAATGGGGTCGCGGGGAAGAAATCACCGTCAGTCAAGAATTGCAATTATTAGCCTCCACCAAATTACCACAAATCCTGATTAACCCGGAAGCGGAATTGGTAGCTAGTACCACGGAACTTCTTTCTGATCAAGATTTAGAAGAAGCTTTAACTTGGAGTGAAAATCAAGATATTAATGAGTCAGAAAAGCCTTCTTTAGAGTTAAGTCAAATCCCAACCGAGCGAAAAGCACAGATAGCAGGTCAAAGGGAAGCATATCAACTAGCTGAAGAAAAATTAACGCCCGAATTTGAGGAAACCCAACGAGCAACTTTAATTGAGGAAACTCTTGCTTGGACCGGTGATAACTTGCAGTTAACCGAAATAGTTATTCGTTTGCTAATCGACAATAAAAATGAGTTGCGGAAAGGAGAAGAAAAACCAGTAATTGAACAATTAATTCAGAAGAATATTGTAGAAAATTGGTTACAAAATAAAGCGGCAGCCCATCTCCAGAAAATACAAAACAGTCTCTTAACTCCTGATGCAAATGTTAGGTCAAGATTAGAGACCTATCAAGATATTTTGCAGGGTAGAGTATTTGCTGATAACAAACCCGAAAAATTGGCACTTCAGCAAGCAGCATTAGTGATTAAAAATGATGATTATCTAGAAGTGACCAATCGAATTTATCAAGAGGTATTTAATGTTCAATGGGTTAGACAGGAATTAGAAAAATTAGTTGATGTGGAGAATTCTCCTGCTGATTTAACTAAAGTGTTATCTTTCTTGGCAATATTAGGCTTTCTTGGATTTGCTTTCTTGTCATTAAAGACTCCTGAAAAGAATTCTGATGTTATGGTGACACCCTCACCTAGTATTCCAGAAATTTGTACTAAACGAGATTTTAATATTAGCTTAAACAGGACTATTCAACAACTGCAAGACTTGAAAAGTAAACAAGGTAATCGGCTTTCTGAAAAGTGTGCGACTCAATTAAATGAGTTAATGTTAATTCAGCAAGCAATAGGATTAGCTGCCAATAATTTTGTGGCTAATGTGCCGGATAGAGAAGGTGGTTTTGAAATTTTGTGCCAAATCCCCGCAACTTCTGATAACTTTAAAGAAGCTCAATTTTGGGCAAAACGTTGGCACAATGACAAAGCCTGGAAACTGGATATCGAGCGAGCTTTGCCAGATAATCCAGATTGCCAAAAACTTATCGAATAAACATTAATTTTTTAATCACTAAATACCCCATCACTACCCTTTAATTCATCGGATAATGATACCCGGATTCCTTCCCTTCCCCGTGACCAAAATAGGGAGAATAGGTCAGAAACATTGAAGGATTGACTCCTGACAACAGGAGAGAAGTTAACCGGTGAGTTCTTTTGACGTAAAACAATTACTTGCATATAGTAGAGGAGATTGCCAATCATTAGCCAGAGAATTAAACTAAAAATAAACGTAAATGCCATAACTATAACCCATCCAAAAAATTGAAAAGCAACTTGAGATATGCGACTATTCTGTGTTAATCCAAGGGCAAATTCTCCCGCATCTTTGGTACTAAAGAAACCCACCGCCATTGTTCCCCAAAAACCACAAAAAAGATGTACTGAAATTGCTCCCACTGGATCATCAATTACTTTAGTTTTAACTAAAAATTCTTCTCCTAATAAGACGATAATGCCACTAATGCCACCGATGATAATAGCTGATTTGATATTAACATAACCTGATGATGCCGTAATCCCCACTAATCCCCCCAAAATGCCATTAATAATTATGGATAAACTGACTTTGCGACCAATTAAAGGATTAAAAATTAATGCCAAAAATCCCCCAGTGGCAGCGGCAATCATCGTGGTAGTAATTGTCATGGGGACATCATTCAAATTTACTGCCGAACCACCATTAAAACCAAACCATCCTAACCAAAGAATGAAACAACCAAGAGTTGCAAATCCTAACTGATGGGGAGCAAAATTTCCTCTTTCTTTTTCTTCATAACTATCGGTTTTACGATTATAACCAAAACGTCCATCTCTCGGTTTTAGTAACCAAGCACCCACTAATCCGGCCATTCCTCCCACCGAATGCACCACCGTTGAACCGGCAAAATCTCGAAACTTAAATAAGTTATATAACCATCCTTCCGATGACCAAATCCAATGTCCTGTAATAGAATAAGAAAAAGCGACTAAAAAGAAACTAAATAGCAAAAATGCCCAAAATTTAACCCTTTCTGCCACTGCTCCCGATACAATGGTCGCCGCAGTTCCCGCAAAAGTTAATTGAAAGAAAAATAAAGTGGCAATTGAACGACCTGGCCAGAATTTTTGGAATTGACTGTATTCATTATTAGGGGTTAGAATTTCCAAGAAAAATCCTGTACCACCAGAGAAACTATTTCCTAGTGCTGATGTATTGCCAAACATTAAACCGAAACCAAACATCCAATAAGCTAAGGCAGAAACACAGAAGACAATTAGGTTTTTAGCTAAGACATTAGTGGCGTTATTAGTACGACAAAAACCCGTTTCTAGCAGGGCAAAACCCGCATTCATAAAGAATACTAAAGAGCCGGCTGTTAACATCCAAATATTAGCAACTAAATCCAGAGTAGAATTATTTAAATCCTGTGCTGTGACTTTGCCTACACCGATCAACAGCATGAAGATAACAGAGAAACAAAAAGATAGGATATTACGCAAACGCGGGCGATATTCTAGAAAAGATAATAATCGATTCATCGGCTATAACTCTCATGGGCAATTTCCCCTTTATAGTAATTGATTTAATCCCCTATCGTTCACTCAAAACTGCTTTTTTTCTGATCCAGATAGCGAGAATTGTCAGGAAAAGTAAACCCATCACTCCCGCTAAAGGATTTTTATCGATTCCAGTTAACCAATCGGGAACAGTACCAGTGTATTTAATTAACTGACCCACATTTAATATATAGTATGCCCAGATTAAACCCGCGTGCAGACCGATACTTTTACCCAAACTACCACCACAGGCGCGTTTTGCCCAACCGAGAACCAATCCTAGCAAGACTAAGGCAGGAAATTGGGGAAAAGTGCGGATAATTTCGGCTAAAGGTTTAATAAAGTGAGCAAGAGCGAAAATTAAGGCACTAATCACTAGAGCGATAGCGGGACGATAATCCTTTTCTAATTCTCCCAGTAACCAGCCCCGAAATAGCAATTCTTCGGCAAAACCCACCGCTAAAGCGACTAAAAACCCCTCCAAGATGATTTTGCTGATTGGGGGATTCGCAGGTAAGAAATTTAACCAACCTAGGAACGCTTGGGACAGAAAAAGCGAGAAAGTGAAAAATAAACCGATCGCTAACCCATTAATTAACTCGATCAGCGTTTTTCTTCGCCAAATCAAACCATAATCGGCTAATCCCTCATCGCCATAAATTGTCCGTCCCCACCAATGGGATAACCCCAAAAATTCCAGATAGAGAACAGAAAGGGTCAAAATTGAGGCCAGATTAGCATTAGTGGCAAAAAAGTGATAGAGGGGAAGTGCGATCGGCAACCAGAGAAAAAGTAAGAGCAAAATAAAAATTCCCAGTCGCAGGGGGACTGGGTAAGTGGCAATTACCCGTAATCTTTTATTCATCGGGTTCGATGCTGCTGGTTAAACCTTTATTTTTCAAGGTTTCACAGTAAAATTCCGCGTGTTCTTGAATGCAGGTAATCACCAAGGCCGTACCATTAGTGTGCGCTTCCATCATGATATCAACTGCTTGGGGTTGCGTCATACCGGCGATCGTTTGCATTAAACTCTGAACCACATACTCCATCGAGTTAAAGTCGTCATTGTGGAGTAAAACGCGATAACGCGGTGCTGGTTTACGGATTGTCGCTGTGGAACGCTTTTCGATGACTTCTGTGGACACCGTGTCTCTCCTTTGAATCTATATCACAAATAAAGGTCAATTACTTAATGATCATAATCAAAATTTCCAGATTGAGCTAGGCTTTTTCTGTGATCCGTGAGGGGGTTGGGTGTTGGGGAGTGGGGGACAGCCAAAGGAATGACATTTCTAGATGGATAGATCATAATTAAATTAACCCTGTAATTTAACCTTATTTCTCTATGTCTGCTGGCGAATTACAAAATCTCGATAAAAATATTCAACGCTTAAAAAAACAATTAGCGGGAAAGCGAAACACTTTAGTCACAATCGCACCAGAAGAAAAAGTTAGGATCGAGCAGCAGCTCGAAGATTTACGCCAACAAATTCGGGATTTTGAACGGGAAAAATGGGATTTAGTCGCCAGCGAGAGTCAAGAAGCATCTTTTCCTGATGCCGAGGTGATGGTAGCAGAAATTGTCACAGAATTGACGGCAATTACCACAGAACCAACCGATCAACTTGCTTCTGTACAAATCTTAGAATCATTAAACCAAATTCTGGCTAAACTCAATCAACCAGAGCGATCAGCAGCAGCCAAATTAAAAGCGGCCATATCTACTATACCCCCTTTTGTTTCCCTTTTGGGGCGATAAGCTGACTAATTTAACAGCAAATGTCAATATTTATCTTTATCTAAGCAGATTTTAGAAAGTTTTTTTGTCGATGTTAATGTTAATTATCAGTAGTCGGAGATAAAATCTTAAGAAATGTCAATTATCACTATTCTTAACGACCCTCAATAAATTAGAATCAGATCATAAATGCGATCGCTTGCTCAATTCTCGATGATTAATCTGGAGGCTAAAATCAGCAACTGAGGCAATTAACCTTTTTCAAGCTACCGAGTTTAGGTGGTAGTCACTGATAACTGATAACTGGTAACTGATAAGTGAAATGACTCGCTTTATTTGGGATAAATTTAGCAAAGATTTCCTAGAAACCCTTCTTTCTCCCTACGGTACAGTAGTTGTCAGCAAAGAAGTCACCTCAGAAATTAAAGAAATTGATGTGTATTTTAGTCCTAATATCTCTGAAA
>NZ_JADBTR010000182.1:0-15776 GCF_020246065.1 Microcystis sp. M144S2 | reverse complement strand
CAATGTCCTCACCCCCAAACCTTCTCCCAGAAGCAGAAGTTATTCCAAGAGGGCGAATGCAATTCGCCCCTACAATAATATCATTGCGCCAATGGTAGGGGCGCACTGCGTGCGCCCACAATGTCCTCACCCCCAAACCTTTTCCGAGAGAGGAAGGGGGTAGTAATCGGAGTTTTCTTTTCACTGATTACTGGTTACTGAAAAGACTCCCCCACAGCCATCTCATCCCGGAGAAAACCGCTATAGAATAGAGAAAAAAGAGAATTGCGAGGAAAAAACTCTGTCTTTTAACCCGATTGTCATTCCCCCTTCCCCGGAAAATCCCGCTCGCTATCTAGTGATCATGCTGCACGGTTGGGGTGCCGATGCCATGGATCTGGCCCCCCTTGCATCGATGCTGGATCTGGCTGATTGTCAATTTTTGTTTCCTAATGCTCCCTTTGATCATCCGCAAGTGCCGGGGGGACGCGCCTGGTATGCGCTAGAAACCTCCGATCATCAAGGTTTAGTCGCTAGTCGTCAACAGTTGCACGATTGGATTATTTCCCTAGAAGCAACTACCGGCATTCCCCTAGAGCGGACTTTTTTGACCGGTTTTTCCCAAGGGGGAGCGATGACCCTGGATGTGGGTTTATCCTTACCCTTGGCGGGATTGGGTTCCCTGAGTGGTTATCTGCACGGTGAACCCCATCCCCAAGGTCCACAAAATGTCTTAATTGTTCATGGTAAGCAGGATCCCGTCGTTCCTATCGCTGCTGCTCGTCAGGCCAGAGATTTACTGCTTGGTTTGGGGGTTAACGTCGAATATCACGAGTTAAATATGGGTCACGAAATCCCCATTCCGGCGCTGACTATATTACGCCAATTCCTCCGCAATCGTCTAGAAACTGCATGAATAATGCTCGTCAGCTGGCTTTGCTGATTTTACGCGATATCGATCGCTCCTCCGCCTATCCTGATCGCGCTCTTGATCGCCATTTGTCCGCTAGTTCCTTAAATTGTCTTGACAAAGCCTTGACAACGGAGATTGTTTATGGTATAATGCGCCGACAAAGAACTTTGGATGCGCTGCTCGATCGCCTGGGGAAAAAAACCGCAGCCCAGCAACCCCCAGATTTACGGCGAATTCTCCATATTGGTCTTTATCAACTGCGCTATCTCTCCCAGATTCCCCCATCAGCGGCGGTGAATACGGCGGTAGAATTAACTAAAATCAGTCATTTAGGCAAATTAGCGGCGGTGGTTAACGGAATGCTGCGGCAATATCTCCGTTTAACTGCTAATGGCGACGATCCTTTACTTTTACCGGAAAATACCGCTTCTAGATTGGGTATTCTCCACAGTTTCCCCGATTGGTTGGTGCAATTGTGGTTAGATCGCTTTAGTGTTACGGAAACGGAACAACTGTGTCAATGGTTTAATCGCTCTCCTGACCTCGATATTCGGATTAATCCCCTGAAAACTAGCCGAGAAGCCCTAGAAAATGATTTAGAATCAGCCAATATAACTTTTCATCATCTTAAATTACCTCTAGCTTGCCGTTTAACCTCTGGTTTAGGCAATATTGAGCGTTTAGAGGGATTTCGAGCCGGAAATTACACCCTACAGGATATTAGCGCCCAATTAGTCACTTATCTACTCGATCCCCAGCCCGGAGAGACAATTATCGACGCTTGTGCGGCACCGGGGGGAAAAACCACTCATATTGCCGAATTAATGGGCGATCGGGGTAGAATATTAGCCTGTGATCAAACACCATCCCGTTTACGACAGTTAGAAGCCAATATTAAAAGATTAGACTTAAAAGCGATCGAAATACATCTAGGGGATAGTCGCGATCGTCCCCAGTGGTGCGGCATCGCTGATCGTGTACTAATTGATGCTCCCTGTTCAGGATTGGGAACCCTGCACAAGCGTCCTGATATACGTTGGCGACAAACACCCGAAAATTTACCTGTACTAGCCAAACGACAGGGGGAACTTTTAGCCTCGGCTGCTACTTGGGTAAAACCGAAGGGAATCTTAGTTTATGCCACCTGTACCTTAAATCCGTTAGAAAATGAAAGAGTGATCGAGCAGTTTTTAGCGGCTCATCCCGATTGGAAAATGGCCACTCCTGACTCTAATTCGTGCGTCTCAGAATACTATACAGAAACGGGAGCGATCGAAGTGTTACCCCATCGACATAATCAAGACGGTTTTTTTATGGCTAAGTTAGTCAAGGAAGTGTGAGATGAAAAATAAACAATTACTGAAAATTCTCATCGGTGTTGCTTGGATTGATGGTGTCATTCAACCATCAGAAAGAAGCTATTTAAGACAGGTAGCTGTGAGGGAAAAACTTGATGATGATCCGGAGATTAAACCACTATTATCGGAACTAAAACCAGTTAAAACCGGTGAATGTTATCGATGGTTAGAGTCCTATTTAGGCGACAATCCTAGTCCAGAAATCTATCAAGATCTACTAACATCGATTAGCACTTTAATCTATAGCGATGACGACGTGGATATACAGGAAGCGAAATTATTAACTAAAGTGCAGAGTTTCGATCCGACTCATGATAGCCATCGATCTATTTTAGATAAATTAGTGACGGGAATTCAGAAATTGTACCACAGGGCAATTACTGAAAGTAATTAAGGAGGGGCTATCAGTGATGAGCAGGTCAAAAATTTCCCCGATAAAAACTGATAGCCGCTCCCTAGATTTTAGGTAATAACTGTGGGTTGTTCCCGTCCGGTAGATTGACGAATTTGACCGATTTTTTCGGCTAAATCAATTAACGGCTGTAGGGCCTTTTGGGTGTCGATATCGTGTTTACTTGCGTCCGGTTCATAACTTTCTAGATAAACCCGGAGAGTTGCTCCTTTAGTTCCCGTACCCGATAGACGATAAATAATCCGAGAACCATCGGTAAAACCAATGCGAATGCCTTGATTTTTACTGATACTACCATCCACCGGATCCGTATAGCTAAAATCATCGGCATATTCCACTTCATAGTTACCAAATTGTTTACCCTTAAGGTCTAAAACCAGCTTCTGGAGACGTGCCATCATCTCTTTTGCCGGTTCTAAGGCGACTTCTTCATAGTCATGACGAGAATAGAAATTGCGGCCAAATTCTTGCCAATGACTGCGGACAATTTCCTCTACAGATTCCCCTTTAACTGCCAAAATATTTAACCAGAAAAGAACCGCCCATAAACCATCTTTTTCGCGAATATGATTGGAACCCGTGCCGAAACTTTCCTCACCGCAAAGGGTTGCTTTCCCCGCATCCAACAAATTACCGAAGAATTTCCAACCGGTGGGAGTTTCATAACAGTCAATTCCCAGTTTAGCCGCTACGCGATCGGCCGCCGCACTGGTGGGCATCGATCGCGCCACTCCCGTGATACCATTTTGATAGCCCGGTACTAGATGAGCGTTGGCAGTCAGTACAGCTAAACTATCACTAGGGGTGACAAAAAAATTCTGACCGAGGATCATATTGCGATCGCCATCTCCATCGGAAGCAGCCCCAAAATCCGGAGCCTCTTGACCAAAGAGAATTTCTACCAGATCATGGGCATAGACTAGGTTAGGATCGGGATGACCACCACCAAAATCCTCTAGGGGAATACCATTTAATACTGTACCTTTGGGCGCGCCTAAACGCTGTTCAAATAGAGCATAAGCGTAGGGACCCGTCACCGCATGGAGAGAATCCATGCACATTTTAAACTTACCAGAAGTGAGTAGGGCTTGAATGCGATCGAAATCAAAAATCTTTTCCATCATTTTGACGTAGGGAGTAACCGCATCGATCACTTCCACATCCATAGTTCCCAGTTTAAAGGAACCGGGGCGATCAAGATTAATATCGGCCCCTAAGAGGATTTTATAACCGCTAATCACCTTCGTCTCGGCATAAATTGCATCGGTGATATTTTCCGGGGCCGGTCCGCCGTTAGTAATATTGTACTTAATGCCAAAATCGCCCTCTGGACCGCCGGGGTTATGACTAGCAGAGAGAACAATACCGCCAAAAGCGTTATTTTCGCGAATTAACCCAGAAATAGCCGGAGTGGAGACAATACCATCGGTCCCCACGAGTATTCTACCGATACCGTTAGCGGCGGCGATTTTCAGGATAGTTTGAATAGCTTGACGGTTATAATAACGACCATCTCCACCGACAACTAGGGTTTGACCCTCGATACCGTCTAAAGTATTGAAGATAGCTTGAATAAAATTTTCCAGATAATGGGGTTGTTGAAAAACGGGAACGGATTTTCGCAGTCCGGAAGTCCCCGGTTTTTGGTCACTAAAGGGTTTTGTGGCAACGGTTTCAATCGTCATAGTCTTTTCTCGATGGGCTGACGCAATTGTAAACTTAAGTATATAGCAGTAGGTTGACAGCCAAGAAATCAGGTAAGAAAGACAACGGTTCTATTGGGTTTGGTGAGTAAAATATATTCTAAGATACAGTGCCGCTGGCGAGCGAGTGGAAGGAACCACAGAGACACAAAGGACACAGAGATCGATCGCTCCTATATAACTTAAACTGATCACACAAAGAATAAGAGAGCTAATCTAAGGATAGGGGGTTAAGATGAGTCTTAGCAGATAAATGAACCAGATTTGGGGGTATAAACCCCCAATAATAACCAATTTTAGCTATATCGCTTAATCGGCCCCTTCAATCGGTGCAAATCCCTGACGTTGAATATTCTCGCTGATGTGACGAGGTTCGAGGAATTGCAAGAGATAATCGGGACCCCCTGCTTTGGAACCTACCCCCGACATCTTGAAACCCCCGAAGGGTTGACGGGAGACAATCGCACCGGTGATTCCCCGGTTAATATAGAGGTTTCCTACTTCAAATTCCTGCGTAGCTCGGTTAATATGGGCAGGAGTGCGAGAATATAAGCCACCGGTTAAAGCATAGTCGGTTCCGTTAGCTACAGCTAAAGCTTCCTCGAAATTGCTCACTTTGATAATCGCCACCACCGGACCAAAAATTTCCTCCATCGCTATTACCGCATCAGGGGGAACATTCTTAAAGACGGTGGGACTGACGAAGTAACCCACTTCTGGAATTGGCATTTCTAGGGCCAATTCTGCCTCTTTTTTACCAGTTTCGATGTATTCCCGAATTCTTGCTTGAGCTTTCTCGTCGATAACCGGTCCTACTTCCGTACTCGGTAAATCCGTCGGCCCGATATTGAGGGACTTGGTAGCCTCGACAAAGCGATCAACAAAGCTATCATAGACGCTTTCCAGAACGATTATCCGCGAACAGGCCGAACATTTCTGGCCGGTGTAGCCAAAAGCGGACTTAACCGCACCGACAACGGCCTGATCTAAATCGGCACTCTCATCGACAATTAGGGCATTTTTGCCGCCCATTTCGGCGATAACTCGTTTTAGGTGTTTTTGACCCTTTTGCACGATAGAGGCATCTGTATAGAT
This sequence comes from Microcystis sp. M144S2, assembly GCF_020246065.1. NCBI lineage: Bacteria > Bacillati > Cyanobacteriota > Cyanophyceae > Chroococcales > Microcystaceae > Microcystis > Microcystis sp. M144S2. Next base: position 10,316 of record NZ_JADBTR010000182.1, on the reverse strand, counting down.
GCGACAGCCCACTTCTCGTGAACCGGTGAAGGCGATTAGGTGAACATCGGGATGGCTAACTAAATGCGCCCCCACCTGGGAACCTTTACCCGGGATATATTGGAAGACTCCGGCAGGAATACCCGCTTCTAGGAGAATCTCGGCAAATTTCGCCGTAATCACCGAGGAAGTCTCGGCAGGTTTCAATAGCGTGCAGTTACCGGCTACTAAAGCCGCTACTGTCATCCCCACCGCAATGGCTAGGGGGAAATTCCAGGGAGAAATCACTAAAGCAACACCCCGGGGTTGGTAGGAATAACGATTATTCTCGCCTGCTACGTCGAAATTATGCCCTAAATCCAGTCTTTCCATCTCGGAGGCGTAATAACGGCAAAAATCGATCGCTTCTGACACTTCCGGATCCGCCTGTTGGATAACTTTGCCCACTTCCAAACAAATCCAGGCCGATAACTCGTGTCGTCGCGCTTCCATCAAATCCGCCGCTTTTCGCAGTATTTCGGCTCTTTTAGCCACTGGAGTGCGTTTCCAAGCGGGAAAAGCCTGTTTTGCCGCTATGATCGCTTTTTCTGCCTGTTCCACCTCAATTAAGCCCACTTTACCCACTATTTCCTGCGGGTTACAGGGATTAACGGAATTAATTTGAACATTGGTGGTGACGTATTCGCCGTTAATTAGGGGTAAATAGGTTTTACCGAGGGAATTTTTGACAAAAGTAAGGGCTTGACTCGCTTTATTTCGCAATTGCTCGTTGGCATAATCTGTATCGGCGGCATTAGGAAAACCGGCGATAATCGGGTTATCCTTGCCTAAAACCCGGGGGGCTGCGATTAAATCTTCCACGGGACGATCCTCCAAATTTTGCCTTAGGAAGGAACTATTAGCGGTATTTTCTAATAAACGGCGGATTAGGTAGGCCATACCGGGTAAGAGTTGTCCGTAGGGGGAATAAACCCGCACCCGATGACCCCGCTTCACTAACGCTTTGGCTAATTGGTCGCCCATGCCGTACAATACCTGCATTTCAAAGCGACGACGGGGAATTTCTAAACTTTCTGCGATCGCACAGGCCAAGGCTTGCGATCGCACGTTATGACTACCGATGGCGGCGTATAAATATTGATGATTTTCCAATAATAACCGCGTCATCCGTTCATAATTGGCATCGGTGGCCGATTTTTCGTTATATACCGGCTGTGGCCAATGATTTTGCCGAGATTTAATCGTTTCCTGATCCCAGTAAGCGCCTTTGACTAGCCGGACAGTCAGGGGATAACCGCGCTTTTTGGCCCAATTAATTAAATCTTGTAAATCCTGGGCAGAATCTCTTAAATATGCCTGTAGGGTGATGCCAATATCGGTACGACTGCGAAATTCTTCTTCTAGGAGTAATTCTTTCAGGATAGCCAGGGTGAGGTTTTTATAAACGTACTGTTCCATATCAAAATGGACTGCCACCCCTAACTCCTGAGCGCGTCGCAACAGTAGGCGAATGCGATCGCAAACTTTCTCCTTACTGCCAATCGGATCTATGGGATCAAACTGAGAATAAAAGGCAGTTAGCTTGACAGAAACCTGCACTTGTGGTAGTAAGTCGCCGTCCGCTTCATCAATTTGGCTAACTTTATTCCATTTGCTCGCTTCTTGAGCCAAATGGGTCATTAAATCGAGATAACTTTGTAGATAAACTTGGGTTTCCGCTTCAGTAATTACCGCTTCACCGAGGAGATCTATGGTAAAAGCCATTTTTTCCTTGCGCAGACGGGTGACAGTGCGAGTAATTTGCTCTAGGTCTTCCCCGGCGATATACTTACGAGCTAAGGTTTCTACGGATTTACTGATCAGACTGGCGGCCGTTTGAGCGGGTAGGGAGTTAGGATCACTAAAGTTGAGGATACTTTTCAGCGCACTGGGCAGTTCTACGGAAGCATCACCGAGGTATTGTTGGAGATGATTAGCGATCTCGGCATTACTGCGTAAAGCGGGTAAACAGTCAATAAAACGGAATAATTGTACTCGTAAATTGGGATTAGACATTGCCCAATCGAGTAATTTATCATCCCAACGCATTTGATCCTGTAAAGCAGACCAAAGACCTTTTTTTTCCCGAGTTTCGGCTAAAAGTTGTCTAGCGATCTCTTGGGTTTTGGTTTCGTAGTTTTGAGTTGATTCGATTTGGATAACCACGGCGATTCAAGTAAAAAAATTATCAACGGGATTCAGCTTTCAGCAAGCTACCGTCAGCCTTCAGCCTAAAATTCAGTTTTTGAGCTTTTTCAGCTGATTGCCGCTCTTAATGGCTCTTTTCTCTGGTTTATATTCTTACCGAAGGACTAATCAAAGCTAATAGCTGATCGCTTTTGCTGAACACTCTATTGTACTCGATCGAGTGAGGAAGTGGGGAAGTGGGGAGGTGGGGAAATGGGGAAATGGGGAGAATAAATAAAAATAATCTCCTAAATCCTGACTGACTGGAAAATAGAAGCTGAAATAACGCCAATTCGTCGATCATACTAAATCCGTTGAGTATAAGCTACATATCAGCAGAGACACTCCTGCAAGGGGAGTGACTCTCAAATCATTACAGATGTGTCAGCGGCTGCGTGTAAGCATCCCACCGAAAAACTAATGCGCGGGGGGTTTGGGGGCGGCGCCACGCCCCCAACGGGGGGTTTGGGGGGTAGAACCCCCCAAAAGCTTGGATTGAGTAATCAGATCTCAAGTAATACTAAATCCCTTGAGTATAGGCTACATATCAGGAGAGGCACTCCTGCAAAAGGGGGAATAAATAATCAGTTTTTAATAACTGGATTTAGGATCAGAATATTTTCATGCTTGACAGTGTAACTTGTTGCATCGTGACTGCCTCCTAAATCCTGCCAGCCGCCTCCTGATACCCGATAGTCCTTGTGTATTGTCGAAGCGTTTACCTATAATAACTTTAAAAAGATTTTCGGGATCATCGGTAGCCCTATGGCAAAAATTGAAACGAGAACAGAACCCATGGTTTTAAACATGGGACCCCATCACCCTTCGATGCACGGAGTTTTGCGCTTAATCGTCACCCTTGACGGGGAAGACGTGATTGACTGTGAACCCGTAATCGGTTATCTTCATCGGGGCATGGAAAAAATTGCCGAAAATCGCAGCAATGTCATGTACGTTCCCTACGTTAGTCGTTGGGATTACGCCGCAGGGATGTTTAACGAGGCGATTACGGTCAATGCTCCCGAAAAATTAGCCGATATCGCCGTTCCCAAACGAGCGCAATATATCCGGGTGATTATGTTGGAACTCAACCGCATCGCTAACCATTTACTCTGGTTAGGCCCCTTTATGGCGGATGTAGGCGCACAAACTCCCTTTTTCTACATTTTCCGGGAACGGGAGATGATTTATGACCTCTGGGAAGCTGCCACGGGAATGCGGTTAATTAATAACAATTATTTCCGTATTGGTGGCGTGGCGGTAGATTTACCCTACGGATGGGTGGATAAGTGCGAGGATTTCTGTGACTATTTTGACCCAAAAGTGGACGAATACGAGAAATTAATCACTAATAACCCGATTTTCCGCCGTCGTATTGAAGGGATAGGCTGCATTACCAGAGACGAAGCGATTAACTGGGGTTTATCCGGTCCGATGTTGCGCGCTTCCGGGGTGAAATGGGATTTAAGAAAAGTTGACCATTACGAGTGTTACGACGATTTTGACTGGGAAGTGCATTGGGAAACCGCCGGCGATTGTTTTGCTCGTTATCTGGTGCGGATTCGGGAAATGCGCGAATCGGTGAAAATTATCCGGCAAGCACTGAAAGGTTTACCCGGTGGTCCCTACGAAAATCTGGAAGCAAAACGGATGGCAGAAGGGAAAAAATCAGCTTGGAATGATTTTGACTATCAATATATCGCCAAAAAAGTCGCCCCCACTTTTAAGATTCCTAAAGGTGAACATTATGTGCGCTTGGAAAGTGGTAAAGGCGAATTAGGTATCTTTATCGTCGGTAATGATGATGTTTTCCCTTGGCGTTGGAAAATTCGGGCCGCCGATTTTAATAATCTTCAAATTCTGCCTCATATCCTCAAAGGGGTAAAAGTTGCCGATATTATGGCGATTTTAGGCAGTATTGATATTATTATGGGGTCAGTTGATCGCTAAATCTCCTTCAGGGTGGGTTATCTTATTAACTCACCCTCGTTTTGGTCTAGTCTCATGAAAAAAGCACATCGGCCTTTATTTCAGGTAATGTGCTTCAATCCCTAGTATTTATCTTCCTTAGTGGGTGTGAGTCTTTTTCCCCGCTTCCAATTGAACCTCAGTAATAGGGGGAAGAATCTTGCTTTCGGGAATCTTTAACTCCCCCACCTGAACACCCAAACTAACCAAGGCGGTTAAAGTGGTGATGATGCGGCAAATCACGTCAATGTCCGCTTTATGTTTTTGCCAGAAATTCATAGATTTTGCTCCTGTCGCCTTAGGGCTTGTTTTTTGAGGACAAGTTGATTAAAATGCTTTCAGCAAATGCTGGCAAAAGGGGATCAAAAAGTGGATCAGATCGTAGGTTGACGTTTGACGAGATTTATGTTAAGGTCCGGCGAAATCAGATTATCGGATGAAGATGTAGAAACCCTTCGTAAGGCTAAAGATGCTTATGAGGGAGACTATTCTTGTGCTTCGGAGAAAATAGAGAAAATATTAATAGAAGCAAGTCGATGGTTACTTGAGGCATTTCTCGAAGAATACCGTAGTCAAACAAAAACTTCCAGTTATACCATTCCATTAAATGTCTTGAAAGCTTGGATGACATCATCGCCACAATCTGGAACAACTAAAGAGGTTTTAAAACCAAAGGGGAAGAAATTGTACTTACAAAATGAATCTGATTTTAAAGGATTTGAAAATAAGAAGAAAAGGGAGTACATTACTCAAAATAAAATAAATACAACCAGAATTGAAGATATTAATGATAATTCAATTCATTTAACCTTAGCAGATATGAATTATCTATTAGATTCGTCTATTTTAAAGGTAATTGGCATATCTGGAGATAGTTTGCGGTTTTGTACTGAAAAAGAATATGGAATAGGAAAAAAAGGGCAAAGAACCTCTAAACAGTCTTATATTGTTCAAGCTTATTGCGAAGTATTAGGACTAGATTTTGAAAGCTTAGAATGTTGTAAAATTCATCATCAAAACCTAAAAAATCAACGAACAAATAATGGGAAGATTTATGATATTTTAACAGAATTTAATTACACTAATCTAGTAAAATTTACCAGTTCAATAGCTGCTAAACCTTTACGAGAAGGCAGTATTTATATTCCCCCTTGTCCTCATACATATCGTTTTTGGTGTTTACATCGTTTACACAAACAACTCTTTATCACTAATAATTTGCCCGTTAAACCTATTGTTTTTAAATTTCAAGGAGATGGTCAAGAGGAATGGGATAGCTATGGTCTTCATGAACATTTTTTCAATAATTCTGGAGGAATTAAAAATTTAAAAGCTAATAATTTTTGTTTGATTTTTGAAGGAATTGATTGTGCAGACTTTTCCCGTTTAAAAGACATTGATTCATTTTGGCAAAACTTAATTACCAACGCTCGTAAAATACAAAATAGTCCCATTAAAGGCTTTTTATTAATGATTTGGTTAGATTATGGAGAAGGGAATGATTGGAGAGATAAGGACAAATTATCAGAATTTACTATTCACCGCTTACAGATTGACTCTTGCTTTGAAAAACGGTCTTTTCAGGAAATTATTCCTACTTTTGCTCAACAACTTCAGTTAGGTTGTGACTTACAGGATGAAACCACAGAATTATTTAAATCTACCTTGCAGGAATTATGGCAAAATAGCAATGAAGGCAACATAGAAGACACACTGAAAGCTTTTTATCAACAATTTCAAGTAAAATTATCGGACGCAAAGAAATGGCTAAACTATCCTTAACTTACAGGGGAGAAATTCAACCTAAATCGGATCTTTATTATGAACCGATTCAACAAAAAATTTATCCCTATGACGCAGGTGATGAGTTAATAGAAGTTGTTAACTTGGCTATTGAATTGGGAATGCCTTTGTTACTAGAAGGTGAACCGGGATGTGGCAAAAGTCGTTTAGCTCATGCCTTAGTTTATGAATTTAATTATCACCGTGAAAATAATCCTATAAAATATCATGAATGGATAGTTCAATCTACAAGTAAAGCGGAAGATAGTCTCTATCAATATGATTATATTGGTCGTTTACAAGCTGCTCAAATTAGCGGAATTTTAAGCCAAAAAGAAATAGAAGAATCTTCTTCTGAGCAAAAAAATCCAGCTACTTCAAAGCAAAAAAATCCAGCTACTTCAAAGCAAAAAAATCCAGCTACTTCAAAAGATTGGGTTGATTTACAACCCTTGGGTAAAGCATTTGAACAAAGTAAAGATAAGCAAGAACAATCGGTAGTATTAATTGATGAAATAGATAAAGCAGATCGAGATTTTCCTAATGATTTACTTTTAGCCATTGAATCTCGTCGTTTTTTCATTAAAGAAACAGGAGAATTAATTCAAGCAAATGATCAAGCTTTTCCTCTGATTATCATTACCAGTAATCAAGAAAAAAACTTACCCAATGCTTTTCTGAGACGTTGCATTTATCACTATATTGAGCTACCCAACCAAGAAAGATTAAGAAAAATATTAACCGAACGGTTTACCGACGCTGAACAAGAGGTTATCATCAAAGCAGTGGATCGTTTTCTGGAAGTGAGAACATCACAAGACGAGACTAAATCTGAAGGAGAAAAAAAAGTTAGCACCAGTGAATTAATAGCCTGGTTTAAATCGTTGCTCAAGTACAAACCTGAAGAAATTATCGCCAAATTAAAAGAGGACAAATTACCCCACGCTAGTGTTTTACTAAAAAGCCGTACCGATTTACAAGATTATGGAACAAGAGGTTAAAAAAGCCAATGACATCCCCCCTACTTGACCTATTTTATCAACTCAGAGACGAAGAAGGATTTCTGCTGTCTATTGAACAATATTATCGGGTGGAAAATTACCTAATTCAAAAACTCGCCAATGATTCTGATATTGCTATTCAAGAGAATCCCAACTTAGACAATCCTAAAATTAAACTTCTTTGTCAAGCTTTATGGGTTAAATCCCCGAAAGAAAAAGAAAAGTTTGATCAGGCCTGGACAGAGATGCTACAATTCCAACCAGAAATAAATATAGAAATAGCCAAAAAAACACCTATTCGTCATTCAGAAGAATCGATTAGCAAAATCATAAACCCGATGGATGATAGGGAATCTCCCTCATTAGAAATTACTCCTTCTGGGGATACACCAATAGCACCGGAGACTTCATTTCCACAAATTGCCACAGCTATTGAAAAGCGAAAAAAAATCACCTCCTTAGATAATCCTGATTATTATCCTATTGGCATCGCTAAGTTACAAGAAAGTTGGCAGCAACTGCGTCCATTACCCCTAGAAAGTCCTCGACAAACTTGGGATATAAAAGCCACGGTGATGGCAACGGCTAAACGAGGTTTTTTTGATCAAATAATTTACCAAAAGAAACAACTTTATCGCCGAGAAATTATAATTTTTATTGATTGTTCTGACTCGATGATTCCCTTTGCAGGATTTGGGCGAATAATGAAGCAAACTTGGGCAAATGTTCCCCATTTTTACTTTGATAATCTGATTAGAGACGAGGTTTTACGACAAGAAAACGGTTGGGAAAGTCAATCTTTAACCAAAGTTCTCTCTAACTATTCTCCGGAAGTAACCAGTTGTCTAATTCTTAGTGATGCGGGTGCCGCTAGAAAACGTTATGTAGAAGAGCGCTTGAGCGCAACAGAAACCCTTATCCGACGATTTAGCCGAAGATTTAGCCGAGTCGCATGGTTAAACCCCTTACCCTATTATCGATGGTATGGGACAACTGCCTGGGATATTGCTGATTTAGCTGAAGATATACCCAATTTTTCCATGTTTGAACTAACCACAGAGGACTGGGAAAACTTGATAACATGGCTAAAAGAAGAAGCTATCCCACCCCGTCATTTATTTAATCCTAATCAATTTCAACAAGGGGATAATTGGGATGAGGATGAAGATTTTTTTAGCGCAAAAAGCCGTTTAAGATTATTTGAAGAAGAAAACGAACCAAACACCAGAGAACTAGCGAAACGAGCGGCTTTTCCCCTTGGTTTATCCCCTAATTTACTTTATTATCTGCGTCAACATCAAGATAAAGATAATCAAGCTCCCTGGTATGCGATCGCTGATATTTTACTGTCCAGTTTAGTCCGCAAAATAGATCGAGAACTCTATGAAATGTCTCCCGATGTTCGTAAACTACTATTAAAAAAATTAACCCCAGAGGAACTCAAATCTCTGGCCTATCAGTTACAAACCTATATTCAGGAACAAATCGGTGATTATTGCTCACAATCGGTTTATTGGCAAAATCAACAATGGTTAGCTCTTGCCTACCTAAAACCCAGTCAAGCAGTCAACGAAATCAGACAGGTACTAGCAGAAGCTATCAAAAATAATAACCGAGTGCGTCTTGTGAGATTGACAGCTTTATTAAAAAATCTATCCGCTGCTTTAGCCGATTATGAACCCTTATTATTGCTTAATAAAACGATTGCCGCCTATTCTAGAGGGGATTTAAACGACGTTGGCAATGTCCTTCAACTTTCCCCAGAAGACGAAGGAACCCTACAAAAACGTTTAATAGACAAAGTAGCCGCTATTGTTCCCTACAATGAAAACCTTTTCCTTTTTACCGCAGAAACGGTATTGGTTAATAAAACAGGCCAAGTTATCGAGAGAAAACCTGTTAAAGCCTATTTTTACGATGAAAACCTTCCGGAAGTTCGCAACCGGAAAAAAGCTCAAAACTATATCCGCATGATGTATATTCCCCAAGGAGAATTCTGGATGGGAACGGAAGATGGGGAAATCGAAAGACTGGTTAAAAAATTTCGTTGGGACGCACATAAAAGGGAAAGACCACAACACCTAGTCAAAGTCCCCGCTTTCTACATGAGTCAAACCCCGATTACCCAGGGCCAGTGGAGAGCGATTGCCGCAACCGCTAAAATAGACATCGACCTGAAGACAAACCCCTATCACTTCCACGGGGATGAGTTACCTGTAGAAAGAGTCAACTGGTATGAAGCAACGGAATTTTGTAAACGACTATCAAGGAAAACAAAACGGGAGTATCGGCTACCGAGTGAGGCAGAATGGGAGTACGCCTGTAGAGCGGGGACAACAACCGCCTTTCACTTTGGGGAAACGATAACGGCAGATTTAGCTAACTATCGAGCTACTAAAACCTATGCCGATGAACCTACAGGAGAATATCGACGTAAAACAACCCCAGTGGGCTATTTTCAGGTAGCTAATGCCTTTGGGTTGTACGATATGCACGGAAACGTTTGGGAATGGTGCGCCGATACTTGGCACAATAATTATGACGGTGCGCCGACGGATGGCAGTGCTTGGATAGAAAATGGGAATGATAATTATTCTCCATTGCGGGGCGGTTCTTGGTTCAGCAATCCGTATTACTGCCGTTCCGCTTACCGCTTCATCAACCTCCGCGGCGACTTCGGCAACGGTTTTCGGGTGGTGTGCGGTGCTGGGAGGACCCTGTAACCCTTTTTCTCTTTTTTTCCCTTTTTACCCTCATTCCCTTTTCTGGAATTTTTTGGGGCATACTATAGAACAAGTGTATTAGTTTAGGAGTTATACTAAATCTGGTTATTTGGGTTCTCCCCCCTGCTCCCCTTGATAAGGGGGGTGTCCATGAGTAGAAAACGGGTTTCTCCGAGAAACCCGTTTTCTGTGCTGAAAAAGTACGGGCGAAGCATTCGGATAGAAAATCTACGGTTTCAGCAATAGGTTATTGCCCGAATGCTTCGCCCCTACAGGATGCAGGCCGATGAAGACGCAGGGATAGGTTATACTAAATCCGGTTATTAAAGACTGATTATTTATTCCCCTTTTTGCCTTTTGCCTCTTGCATGAGTGCCTTATCTCAACAAGCAATTTAAATGCGCGGGCAGCTTACCTTACCTTTCGAGAAAAAATTTTTTTGTACAGGGAGTCCTTAAAATAGAAAGGGAAACACAAAACCAAGTTGCTGGTATTCTTCCTCTGGGCATGGTGGCGCAGTTTATAGAATTTAGCTGGAATTTATGAATCATTTTCTGCATTCTTTCACTGTTTTTCCTGATTCTGCCCGAAAATCTCGCTCTTACTCCCTGGGTAAACTGCGACGACCCTTAATCTT
>NZ_JADBTR010000181.1:0-14125 GCF_020246065.1 Microcystis sp. M144S2 | reverse complement strand
AGTTTGTGCCGCTTAAATAAAGAGGTTTTGATAACCAAATTAAAGCAGCTCTAAAGAGTTTTGAGTTAAAAGTTAAACTTCAAGTTTTCATTCAGGACGAATGTACTGGTTAACTAATTTTCCCAAAAAAATTAGTTAACCCATCATTATAACATATAATTAATTTGCAATAGTTCTAGTGTCGGATAGCTTGTTAACAAATCAGCATCACTATAACCAAGACGACGAGCTTCTACTAACACCCAAACTGGAATTCTTGTATTGGCAATGCAGGCTTGTCCGCCGCAAACTCTAGGGGTTTTCTCAATTCCCTGCCAATTACCACCAAGACTTTGAGCGAGTAACTGGATTACCTGCACTTTTTCCCTAGGTTTGAGGGCAAGAAGTTGCTCTTCTAACTGTTTGATGATCACAAGCTTAAATCCTCATACAGTTTTGGCCAATTATCCTTAATCATTTTACCAGAAAATTTGGGTTGAAAAACTCCCACTTTTAGTAGAGTGTAGGGTGCGTGTTTGCGGCTATCAATTCAGTCAAAAAACTAAAATTAACAATCCGCCGTAACGCACCACCTTTATCATTTGGTTTGTGTGTGTCTTTCTGGGACTTTAACCCTCCCTTATTTTGCTCTTTTGCCCTTTGCTCTTCTGTCTTTCCCGCCTAAGGGCGGCTCAATTTTTTTGAGAAAATTGAGGTAGTGTTAAATTGATCGCCACAATCTCTACATTGACGTTTTGGTTTACCATTATCTGTAGAATAATTTTTGCTGAAGTTTGCGAATCTTTTGTCAGAAGAAAAGGTTCTAAATCTTTTAAAATGCCTCTTAGCTGACAGTTTAGTCGAATAAATCTACATTTCATAGCCAAATTTATTGGCATCTACTTCTTGTAAATTAATATCGATTAAACCGTATTCTGACCAGCGTTGGGAAACCTTGACCGCCATGGCCGGATCCGACTCCAAAGGTTCCCCCCATTCGTGGTCAGTTTCGGGATACATTTTTGTCGTGGCATCAATTCCCATTCTTCCCCCCAAACCGACCTTTTCGCTGGCAAAATCGAGGCTATCAAAGGGGGTTTCCGGGAGAATAAACACATCGCGAACCGGATCCACTTTAGAACTAATTGCCCAAACCACTTGCCGGGGGTCGCGAATATTAATCTCCTTATCGACGACGATGACAAATTTAGTATAGGTGAACTGGGGTAAGGCACTCCAAAAAGCTAAGGCCGCTCGCCGCGCTTGTCCGGGATAAGCTTTATCAATGGAGATAATCGCCGCTTTATAGCTTAAAGCTTCCATGGGCAGGAAAAAATCTCTTATTTCCGACACCTGTTGCCGTAAAATCGGTGTATAAATACGATTAAGAGCGATAGCCATCATCGCTTCTTCCTTGGGAGGACGACCGCTAAAAGTGGTTAAATAAATGGGGTCGCGACGGTGGGTCATGCAGTGGAAATGAATCAGGGGTGAATCTTCCACACCGCCATAGTAACCCATGTGATCACCAAAGGGTCCATCTGGCAATACCTCTCCGGGGGTAATTGTTCCTTCGAGGACGATTTCTGAGTCGGCCGGCACTTCTAAATCGAGGGTTTTACACTTGGCTAACTGTACCCCAGAACCGCCGTACAATCCCGCAAACAGCCATTCTGACAGATCTACGGGGATAGGAGTGGCGGCGGCCATGATAATTAGAGGATCAACCCCCAAAGCGATGGCTATTTCTAATTTTTTGCCCATTTGCGCCGCTTTTCGCAGGTGACGCGCCCCACCGCGCACGGATAACCAGTGAACGGTCATGGTATTGTGAGACTGTAGCTGTAAGCGATAGACACCGACGTTAGGGGTTCCCGTTTCGCAATCTTTGGTAATTACTAGCCCTAGGGTGATAATCTGGCCTGCATCGCCAGAATAGGGGCGAATCATCGGAATTTTCTTTAAATCTACTTCATCCCCTTCTAAAATCACCTGTTGACAGGGAGGGAAAAAGTTACGGCTGGGTTTGGCTTTCAGGACATCAAACAACACTTTACCAAAATCGATCGCTTGGGAGAGTTTTTTCGGCGGTTTCGGTTGTTGCAAGAGGGCGAGTTTTTTGCCTAAATCTTCCAATTCTTCGGGTTTATTCAGGTTCATCGCCCAACAGATGCGTTCTACCGTTCCCATCAGGTTAATAGCGACGGGAAACTCTGCTCCTTGCACGTTTTCAAACAGTAGGGCCGGCCCCCCCACCTGTAGCATCCGATTAGCGATCTCGGCAATTTCTAAATCGGCAGAGACCGATGCACTAATGCGGCGTAATTGGCCACGATCTTCTAAAAGCTTAATAAATCCTCGTAAGTCTCTAGCCATGATGAAGAAATGTAAATAAATCCCTCTCTCTATTATCTCTTAGGGCGGCAGTTTCGGTGGGGGATAGTCACCGGTTTGAGAGTTGGAGGCGATTCTCGTCTAGAATTAAGTAAAAAAATCCCTATCTTGCCAGCTTTATTCCTACCCCTAAGTTTATGCTTATTCAGCCCAGAGGTCAACATGATTAAGGATATTGAAATTAGTAATTTTAGATGTTTTGAGCATACCAAAATTGAAGGTTTTGAGCGAGTTAATTTAATTGGCGGTAAAAACAATTCAGGTAAAACTGCCCTGTTAGAGGCAATATTTTTGTATAGTTATCCCTATCCAAATACTATTCATCCCTACATCAGAGGAATCATTCGTAGGCAATCTTTAGCAGTTGTTCGGGCTGTTCCCAAAAATGCTTGGGATGATTTATTATTCAATCTTGATAGAAAAAATATTATTGAGTTAAAAGGCTCCCAATCTAACCAAGGAGATAAATTGGTAAAAATATCGATTTCTGGTTCTCTTAAAGATAGTGTTCTAGGCATCTCTGAAGACTTACAAAAATTATACGATTTTATCGCTAAAAATAAATCAGTTATTTCCATCTTAAATATTCACACAAGTTTTGACCATGATCATGACTCAAATGATGGTCAACTGAACTATTTTTTAATTGCTAGTTCTGAGGGAATACTCGCTTTACCTGATCCAGGTGATGAGGAACCAGTAATCATTGCTGCATCTGTCAATAAATCTTTGGAAGAATTGAGCGAGTCCTATACTAAAATAGTTTTTAATCAACAGGAAGAAGAAGTGCTAAAAGCTCTACAAATTCTCGATCCTTCTATTGAGAAAATAGAAAGTTTTTTTCTGGGCGAACCAAATCTATATCTGAAAAGAAAAGAGACAAAACGCTTACCTATATCTCTGTTTGGTGAAGCCATTAATCGTCTGATAGAGATGATTTTTGCTCTGCTGCTTAATCCGCAAAAAATTATTTTTATCGATGAAATAGAAAATGGTCTTCACTATACTGCTTACCCAGATATTTGGAAAACTTTATTCCGATTAGCTATCGAACTAGATAGCCAAATTTTTGCCACAACCCATAGTTTAGAGATGATCCAAGCTTTTGCCGATGTGGGGTTAGAATATTATCCAGAACAGGGGGCCTATTTTGAACTAGCAAGGAGTCCCAGAACTGATAAAATTATTGGTATTAAAAGACAATTAAGCACTTTAGAGTACGCCTTAAAACATGGCAATGAGGTGAGAGGTGAGTAACTTATTAATCGTCGAGAGCAAGAATGATAAAATTTTTATCGAAGCCCTAGTAAAATACTTAAATATTAACAAAATTCAGTTAGATAAACCGATTTGCTTTGAGGAAGATGACTATAAATGTTTACAGGGTTTAGATCAAGCTAAATTAACCAGCACTTTCGATGAAATTAAGGCGACTCTTGGTAAAAAAGCTATCCCTAAAGTTGGTATTATTATCGATCAAGATTCTGATACTAAGACAGAGCGACTAAATTGGCTTAACGATTGTCTGAAAAAGGTGTATCCAGAAGCGGAAGATATTAGGAAAACCAGTCAGCTTTATAGATTGACAACAATAGAAGATCAAATCACAGAATTTGCTTGTTATTTTACCAATGTGGAAGGACAAGGAGAACTAGAAACAGTTCTCAAGAAGATTAAAAGTCAAGATTCCACCTATGCGGATTGTTTAGAAGACTGGAGAAATTGTTTAAACAAGCAAGAAAAATCGATTAAAGACAAAGATTTTGATAAGTTTTGGATTAGTAACTATTTACGATTTGATACCTGTTCCACAGAAGACAAAAAACAAGCTGGCAGGAAATGCAGTATGAATGGATTTGATTATGTTATGAAAAACAAACGTCATATTTGGAACTTTGAGCATGAGGTATTAAATGAACTCAAAGAATTTTTACAACTATTTGCTATCTAATCAAAAATCCCCCTAGAAATCTAGAGGGATCGAGGGATATATGGAGGGCAATTTAGAAGTAAATTGTACCACCCCAACGCTCGTCTAGACGGGGAGCAACCAACATATAAGCGGCGACGTTATACACATCATCTTCGGTCAGATTGCGTAATTCTGGGAAGATATCGGGACGGCTAACATTGGGATGAAATTCGCTGAGATCATCTTCACCATCGTAACTGGTGGGATGTTCTAGATAATCAATCAATGCTAACAGATTATCTCTGGGAGGTTCCGCTTTTGCCAGATCGGCCAGACCCAAACTGACGTTATTATTAGTTTTGGTTTTACCTTGCAGGTGGCACTTAGTACAATTGGCGACAAAAAGTTTCTGTCCTTCCGTCGCTTGTTCAGAAGTCAAAGTCACCGATTCCCCTGCATCATTGAGGGTGATGGTGAGGGTTTTTTCATTGAGTTCTAAGGCACTAGCGCCGTTAAGATTGAATTGTAATACAAAAAAGACTACAGCGATCGCTGCCACAATCAAACGTTTGATCATTGTTCTCCTACTCGCAATTGTTCCAAGAAAGGGAATTTTAAGGTGACTAAAAAATTTTCTCCTCTGGGAGGGTATCGATCGATTCTAAGTGATCACGGACACCGAGAAGATCGCAGTTGGGAATAAAGTCAAGGGGACGTTTCCGTTTTCGAGGTGGTTACTCCTGAGCGTTGGGATAAAATCAGTGAGATAATTGCTTTAGCATCTTCTAGGGCGAGATTAGTCTGCCGATCTTTATAGGAGATGCCTAATTGGTCGCAAAGTGACAACACAGATTCATCGGCCAGATCGTACTCTGCCGCAATATCAGCGATCGATAGATCAGCAAACCCCATAGTCTAACGCACCCACCAAGGATAGAGAATACTTATTAGTTACCATAATTATCATGCCATTGCTGGGGACATTCTTGACAGTGATCAGTTATCAGTGATCAGTGATCACTGATCAGTTGTGAGTTTTCAGTTTACTGATCACTGAAAAAAGCTCCCATCAGCCCACTTCCCCATCACCCCACACCCGTTCGGCTGAGCTCACGGCCGAAGCCCACACCCCAGACCCCACACCCGTTCGGCTGAGCTCACGGCCGAAGCCCACACCCCACACCCTACACCCCACACCCTACACCCCACACCCTACACCCCATCACCCCATCACCCCACACCCCCAAAATTCCCTAATTTTCCCGACTTTTGCCTTTTTATTCCCTAAGATAGAGACTCGTGTAAACAAATTTAATTAAAATCGCAAAAAACCTGAAAAAATACTAAAATGTGATTAAGAATGTTATTTTTAGCGTTGTAAGGCTAAATCTTTCTCGATAACATTGTAATCATACCTCCACACTCTTTTGTACAAAGGACTGCACCTTTGTTAACTTATGGATATACAACTGATCAACATCGGCTTCGGTAATATTGTTTCCGCTAATCGGGTTATCGCCATCGTTAGCCCAGAATCTGCTCCTATCAAACGCATCATCAGTGATGCTCGGGATAAAGGCTGTTTAATCGATGCTACCTACGGAAGACGGACTCGTGCGGTGATCATCACCGATTCTAGTCATGTGGTGCTGTCGGCCATTCAACCGGAAACCGTGGCTCACCGTTTCGTGGTCAACAAGGAAGCGCCTGTTAATAGTAGCAACTAAGTTATTAACCCCATGCAACCCGGTCAATTAATTGTCATTACCGGCCCTAGCGGTGTGGGCAAGGGTACGCTAGTCCGGCATTTACTAACTCGTTTCCCTAACCTCTACCTGTCCGTATCCGCCACTACGCGCCCACCTCGACCGGGTGAAATTGAGGGGGAAGACTACTATTTTCTCGACCGTCCCAGTTTCGAGGAGAAAATGGCAGCCGGAGAATTTCTCGAATCGGCCGAATACGCGGGCAACTACTATGGGACACCCCAATCAGCGATCGCCGCTCAATTAGCGGCAGGCCAGACCGTAATTCTAGAAATCGAATTAGAGGGAGCCAGACAGGTCTGTGAAAGCTTCCCCGAAGCGAGGAGAATCTTTATCCTACCCCCCAGTTTCGAGGAATTAGAACGTCGTTTGCGCGGCCGGGGCAAAGATGCCGAAACGGCGATCGCCCGTCGTCTGGAACGCGCCCGAGAAGAATTAGCCGCCAGCGAGGAATTCCCCCATCAAATCGTCAACGATGACCTAGAAACCGCCCTAGATGCCATCGAGAAGATTATTTTTAGCCGTTAGCTGTTGGGGTTTTAGGGGTTTTAGGGTTTTAGTTGAAATTTCCCACTTCCCCACTTCCCCACCCCCCAATTCATAATTCATAATTCATAATTCATAATTCCCACTTCCCCTATCCCCTAATCCTTATCCCCCATTCCCTAAGTTACAATCAAAAGACTAACCGCAGCAGCAAGACAAGAAAGCGCAATGATTCCTACCGTTATTGAAACCACAGGCCGGGGCGAACGCGCCTTCGATATCTACTCCCGACTACTCCGGGAAAGAATCGTCTTTTTGGGACAAGAAGTAACCAGCGACCTGGCTAACCTAATCGTCGCCCAATTACTCTTTCTAGAAGCAGAAGACCCTGAAAAAGATATTTACTTGTATATCAACTCTCCCGGGGGTTCCGTTTCGGCCGGATTAGGGATTTTTGACACCATGAATCAAATCCGTCCCGATGTCAGCACCATTTGTATTGGTTTAGCCGCCAGTATGGGGGCTTTTCTCCTCAGTGCCGGCAAACCGGGCAAAAGAATGAGCCTACCCAACTCGCGGATCATGATTCACCAACCCCTCGGCGGCGCCCAAGGTCAGGCCACCGATATCGAAATTCAGGCCAAAGAAATTCTCTATCTCAAACAATTACTTAATCAACACCTAGCTAGTCATACTGGTAAACCTCTCGACCTCATCGCCGAGGATACGGAAAGGGATTTCTTTATGTCCGCCGAAGAGGCTCTAGACTATGGTTTAATCGATCAAGTCATCGATCGCAGTCCTTCCGCTTCTAACCCTCCCAGTAAATAGTTATGATTGGGTAGGCCCTGTCTGCCCAGATTTTGTTGACACTCCCCGAAGCGCTCATGCGAGGGATTCTTGGTTCATTGACTTAAGTTGTCTTAGCAGGTATGTTTCCTCTACTTTAATACTATTGTGACAATTGCGACTTAATCCGTCTTAATCCGTCGATAGAATTTAGCCGTTAGTCGTCGGTCGTCAGGAAATGGGGAAATGGGGAATTCAACTAAAACCCTAAAACCCCAAAACCCAACACCTTCTAACTGATAACTGATAACTGATAACTGACCCCCCATCTCCTCGCTTATGCAGAATTTAGACGAAAATAGCCTCGATTACGCCGTTAGTAAACCGGATTTAGCCGAACAAAGACAGGAATTTCGGGGACTTAGTAATAAAGTTTATTTTAATTTCGGTGGTCAAGGAACCTTGCCCAAGGCCGGATTAGAAGCGATTATCGATGCCCATAATTTTCTCCAACAAAAGGGGCCTTTTTCAGGACGGGTAAACGATTGGATTACCAAAAAAACGGAACTTCTACGGCAAGAAATGGCGCAAGAATTGGGAATTAGCCCCAGCACTCTCTCTATCACCGAGGATGTCACTGTAGGCTGTAATATCGCCCTCTGGGGGGTTGACTGGCAAGCGGGGGAACATATTTTACTAACTGATTGTGAACACCCCGGAATTATCGCCACAGTTCGGGAAATTGCCCGTCGTTATCATCTGGAAATCTCCACTTGTCCTATTCGGGAAACTTTAAACGGCGGCAACCCGATAGAAGTGATTTCCGCTCATTTACGTCCCAAAACTAGGGTTTTGGTGGTCAGTCACGTTCTCTGGAATACTGGACAGGTTTTACCCCTCAAGGAAATCTCGCAACTTTGTCATGATAATTCTGTCACCGAAAAACCCGTTTTAGTGGTGGTGGATGCTGCCCAATCCGTGGGTTGTTTGCCCTTGGATTTAAGCGCTACCAGTGCCGATTGTTATGCTTTTACGGGTCATAAATGGTGGTGTGGACCGGCCGGTGTGGGGGGATTGTATATTCGTCCCGAAATCTTCCCTAGTTTACAGCCCACTTTTATCGGTTGGCGAGGTATTGAAACAGATAAGCAAGGACAGCCTATCGGTTGGAAACCGGACGCTAGACGCTTTGAAGTGGCCACTTCTGCCTATCCTCAATTTGAGGGTTTAAGGGCAACTATTGCGGTACATAATGCCTGGGGTGATGGGGGACAAAGATACGAAAAAATCTGTCAATTAGCGGCCTATCTCTGGGGAGAATTAAACACAATTAAAGGGGTGAAATGTTTAAAAAATTCTCCACCCGAATCTGGTTTAGTTTCCTTTCAAATTGACTCGGCCATCACCCCACAAAATTTAGTACAACAGCTAGAAAAACAAGGGTTTTTACTGCGAACTCTCCTCGACCCCGTCTGTGTGCGTGCCTGTGTTCATTATTTCACTTTGTCCTCAGAAATCGAGCAGTTAGTAGCAGCTATCAAAAAGTTAGTTTAAACTGCGTCGGGGATATTTTTATCCCTCGGCCATTAAGCGTAATAATTCGTCAGTGGATAGCTTGCCGCTTGCGTCAGTCCCCTCCAATAAACTATCGGCGAGATCGCGTTTATGGTGGTGCAGATCGACAATTTTTTCCTCGATCGTATCCTTGGCCACTAAGCGATAAATCGTCACCGGACGTTTTTGGCCGATGCGGTGAGCGCGATCGGAGGCCTGATCCTCCACTGCGGGATTCCACCAGGGATCAAGATGGATAACATAATCGGCCGCCGTGAGATTTAATCCTGTCCCCCCGGCCTTTAAACTAATTAAAAATACGTCCCCTTCCCCCGCTTGAAACGCTTTCACCTGTTTCTGCCGATCGCTGGCTGGGGTACTACCATCGAGGTATTGATATTTTATCTGCCTTTGATCGAGATAACTGCGGACAATCGCTAAATGATCGACAAATTGACTAAATACCAACGCTTTATGCTGATTATCCAATAAATCATCCAGAATTTCCCCGAAACGAGATAATTTCGAGCCGGCTAAATCCAAATCTGGAGCCACTAACTGCGGGTGACAGCAGGCCCGGCGTAATTTCATGATCTCTGCCAGTACCTGGAGATGTTTCGCCCCGGCGGTGCTGTCACTCTCGCTTAATTTCTCCAAAGCACGCCGCCGTAAGGCCTCGTAAAACGCCTTCTCCTCGACGCTTAACTCGATCGGGACTAAAATCTCGGTACGGGGCGGTAATTCCGCCAGAACTTGGTTTTTGGTGCGCCGGAGAAGGAAAGGCCGCACCAGTTTTTTTAACTGTTCGCGGGCGGTTTTATCGCCGTATTTTTCGATCGGGGTGGCGAAACGGCGATCAAAACTTTCCAAGGAACCCAACAATCCGGGGTTAATAAAACGGAAAAGATTCCATAATTCCCCTAAATGATTCTCGATCGGTGTTCCTGTGGTGATTAGTTTAAAATCCCCCCGCAGATTCATCGCTGCTTTCGATCGCTTGGTGGAGAAATTCTTAATCGCTTGGGCCTCATCGAGAACGATTGTCCGCCATTCCACCCCGGCCAACATGGTGGCCACTTCTTCCTGCTGTAATAACCCATAGCTACAGACCAACAGATCGAAAGGTTGCAGTCGATCGAGTAGTGCTTGCCGATCGCCTGTTCCCAATTGGATGATATTTAAGGTGGGTGCGAACCTTTCCACCTCACTAATCCAGTTCAAACAGACTGAAGTAGGAGCGATCGCTAAAGTCGGTCCCTCCGAGGCGCGGGTTAGGATCACTGCCAGGGCCTGTAAAGTCTTCCCTAATCCCATATCATCGGCCAAACAGGCCCCGGCCCCCCACTGGGCCAGCCTAGCTAACCAGCGAAAGCCTTCCAGTTGATAGTCGCGCAATTCTGCCTGTAGAGTTGAGGGGACTTCCGGGGTAAAATCCTGACTCTCCTGAAAGCGTTGTAAATTGTCGCGCCAACGTTTATCGGCCTTGAGTTGTCCCACTTCCTCAGTCAGTTCGGAGAGAATCGGGGCAGCGAAGGGATGAAACCGCAAACCGTCGCCGGACTTTTCCGAGAAAGCACGCATTTCCTGTAACCGTTCCCGAAATGCCTCGGTTAGGGCGAGAAATTGACCATCTCCGAGGGGAATAAACCGCCCCGGCGATCCCTCTAGCAGTTTCATCAACTCCTGCATACTCAGGACTGATTTCTCCTCTAGGTGCAGTTCCCCACTGACCGCAAACCAATCCCGTTGACTGTGGATATTTAGGTGTAGGTCCTGTAATCGAAGCTGACGCGACACCCGCCATTTTTCCCCTTCTGGCCATTCCACAAGGACGCTATCGTTTAATTCCCGCAATTCCAGCAGTAGATCTAGACAATCCTCTGGATTTTCTAGCCGCCATTCCCCATTTTCCTCCTCAAAACTGATCAGGATCGGACAAGAATCGATCGCTGTTTGTGCCAGTTTTTTCTCTAGGGCCAGATCCCTAGTTGTTTGCAGCCGTTCCCCCTCGATCTCGGCGATCACTGTTTCGCCCCCTTTTCCAGGCTGGAAATAGGGACCGGCTGCCCCAAAAGGACGGCTGAGAACCGCCACTTTTAGACCCTCTCCGGCCGGCAAGAGATGAATCCGGGGTTGACTATCGGCTGCCACTGACCGGGCTGCTTTTCCTCCCCCGATATCGGAATGTACTGTCACCATCCCGGACAGGGAATTGATCGCGGCCAGGACTTTTTCCCGGCCCTTGTCGGGGACTTCTAGGCGGTTGCTTTTGCCGATAATGTCGGCGATGCTTCGGTGTTCTGGCTTGACTTCGATTACCTTAATGCGAGTGGGGGTTTCTTTCCAAATCAGCACTTCTTGGTGATCGCTGAGATCGGGCAGTAAAGAGAGGATTAATTTACCCGATTTTTCCTTTCTTACTCGCAATTCTGGTTCCCCGGCGACGATTTCTACCCGCGTTCTGGGGGAATCTTCCCAAAACACCAGGGGATGACCGATCAGTTCGATAATGGCCCGGCGCTCAAAGTGATACTCGTTCTGGCCATAGTAACTGGATTCCACGAAGATATGGGCGCAAATTTTCAGGTCTTGCGGGGTTAAATAGTCAATTTCCCCAGTTTTTCGCAGACGTTTCAGGGAGACGGGACGGCCACGACTCCAATTACCCCGCGCGTCGAGTTTTTGTTCTTTTGCTTGCAGGAAATAATCCTCGGAATGGATAGAGAGAAACCAAGCAAGGCGGACGACGGGGTTGGATTTACCCGGGGTTGGTGTTGGCGCGCACAGATTAGTCAAGGCATTCAGGCACAGTTGCCAAGCTTCTTGGGGTTCGATCGCATCCACCAGGGGGGAAGAGAGATGCCATTTTATAACCACCTCCGCTTCCGGCGCTCGATCGAGTCGGGACAGTAGGGCCCTGGTTTCTAGGGCTAACCAATGGTAGCCGGCCGCCTTGGCATCTTTGTAGAGGGGCAAGAGTAGGCGGGGCAGATGTTTTTTAGCGATGTCGCTACTCATCCAGTAGAGACAGATACTATAGAGAAGAGTCTCTAGACCCTGGCCCATTTGGTAGGGATTGATCGTCGCGTCGATGATTGCGTCTTTGGCCTGCATATCTCCCTGACGGGCAGCGATGATTTTTTCCAGACGGGCATAGATAGGGCGGAAAGGATGATCGTTTTGACGCGTCACCCAACTGGTATAGCTGGCGGCTTCGGCGAGACGTTCGGGGGTTCCTTCTTTGAGGAGGGCGAAAATAAAGGAGAAGCCGCTAATCGAAGAAAAATAGATTTTTTGTTTTCCTTTGGCTTTTTTTAGGGCTTTAAGGGCGAAGGTATATTCTTGGATCGCTTTGCTGTTTTCCCCGCCTAGAAAGGCAATCCAACCCCTTATCGCCCCGATTGCTGCTGCTTGGCTTTCCGGGAAGGGGCGATCGAGATACCGACGCACTTTATCGCTTTGTCCTCGGATGATTGCCTGTTCAAGCCACAAATGGGCTTCGGAAACACTGGTCTGGTCTTGACAGAGTTCTTCTAGGAGGGAAAAAGCTCCATCGGCGCGAGTTATTTTTTCAAAAGCCTTGACAAGAATGCTATTTAGTGCTAGAGCTTGAAATTTGGTCGGTTGCGTTCGTAACCAATCCCCATCGAAGGGGTTATCGTAGATGAGAACCAGAAGGTCTTCTAGGCTGGTTTTTGAGGAAGAATAGCTGGTTTTCTGATAATCGGCGATTTGTTGTTCGATCGAGTCGAAATCCTGACTATAGATGACCAGACGGATTTCTCGGATTAATTGCTCTTTTCCCTGAAAAACTAGGCTTTCATCCCAACGAGTTCGGGGTTGCGGCAGTTTGTCCTTGATAATCTCGGCAAAACGCTTGAATTCTCCTTTACTAACGCTATCACGGCTGGCAATCTCGACGAGGAGGGGATGACAGCGCGGCCCGTAGCCTTTGTCCTGGGTGATTACTTCCGCTTCTAGGAGGCGATCTAAATGGGATTTCAGGGTTTGGCCGTTAAATCGCCGGTTTTTCTCGTCGCGGTAAGGGGTTTCATTTAAACAGTCTAGAAAAGTGGTGCGGGCGATCGGTTCATAGATTAGGGAAAAAAGACGGACGATCACCTGATCGAGTGCCGATAATTGTTGGTAGCGTTCGATGAGTTGGCGGCGGAGTTGCTCGATATCGTTCATATTCGGTTATATTCGCTGATAATCCTAATCTTTTTGCGGGGATATGACTGCAATTTATGGACGGGTTTCCAAAAAAGGTTCGATATCGATCGGGAACCAGTCCCCGTCTAATACCTGTTCGAGAGTGAATATAAACTCTAGGGGAATCGCATTTTTATCGACGATTCTGGCGTTAATCAGGGATTTTCTAGCGGTTAAATAGGCTTTTTCCCAAGAATCGCGGGCATGGTTGACGAGGGTGGCACTATCTATTTTTTGTTCTAATTGCGATCGGAAAGCTGCGATCTCCACTATCCAGTGACGGGCATTCCGTTCTTTTTCCGATTCCCAATAGGATAGTTTGAGCAAGTGTTCAATTAAAACAGTTAATAAACTCGTTATTGCCTGTCTCTCGCTTTTTCCCATGCACTCCACCTCTTCGATCAGGTTTTCCCAGTCCACCAGGTCGAACTCTTTTCTCTTTAACAGTTCGGCGGTTTTTTCTGTCCAGAGAACAAAATCTTCCTCGTAGAGAGCGGTCATCATAGATTTATCTTCCCGACCGGGAGCGCAGGGTAATGGCTCGATTATAACGCTCGATCGCTATCCTCGATCAGCTTCTAGTGCGGGGAATTTTTGTCAAGTTAGAGATTTATCCCCTAGCACAAGTTGTTCTTTTTGTCAAGAAAACTTTTTCTTTTTAACAAAAGTACACAAACATTTTGAGCAACCTTATTGGCGATGTTATTTTGGGACTACAAGGGAAAGATAACCTCACTGCTAGAATTATAATCTTCAGACAAATAACCTCAGAGCATAAATTATGACCTTTACACCAGCTATTGATCCAGATATTGAATACCCCGATAGTGACGGTAAACCCATGGCCGATAATACCGAACAATACGAATGGATTGTTAAAATCAAAGAAAATCTTGAGATTCTCTTTGCTAATTCTCCTAACGTTTTTATTGCGGGGGATCTGCTCTGGTATCCCGTCCAAGATAAAAAAATTACTGGACCGGTTGCTCCCGATGTTATGGTGGTATTTGGTCGTCCGAAAGGAAGAAGGGGT
>NZ_JADBTR010000180.1:0-13497 GCF_020246065.1 Microcystis sp. M144S2 | reverse complement strand
TAAATCCTTATCTGGCAATAGATTTAATTGATTAGTTCGCTCTAGATCGAAAACAATTGACAAAAATCGCCAAATGTCTTTCTCTATAAGAGTTTCATTTCTTAATAATCCTGTACGTCGCATAAGACAAACCGAAGAACCCTTTATAGTCATTTCAAATAAATGTGAGACGAGGGAAAAATAAGGTAATACCAATTTCAATAGTCGTGACTAACATCTGAAAGTGCAATTCCTTGCTCCGAGAGGGATTGCGCTTTGAAATGATCAACTAAGTCTGTCATTACTTTTGAAAAATGATATAAAATAAAGAGAAACGAGCAACCCATACAGAAAAATGTCTGATAGCCTAGACTTGAGAAAAAAAGTAATTGATTATCGAGAGAATGGGGGAAGCATAACCAAAGCCGCTGCTCTATTTAATATAGGAAGAGCCACAATATATAGATGGCGTTCGTAGGGAAAAACTAGAAGCAACAAAGGTAAAACACCGTCAGAGAAAGCTGAACTGGAAAGCACTGTCAAAAGATGTCCAAGAAAATCCCGAGGCAAGATTAAGCAGGGTAATCGCACGTCGTTTTGTATAAAATATAACAGACAGATGTTACTGAATGTCACGTCTAGCCCGGCGAACTGGCAGGAGTTAATCTCAGAGGAAGTAACAAGTTTTATATCTTAGCAGTTGAGCATAGCAAAAGGTTTTGGTCTCCTAGTTTTAAACCCCAAGGAAGAGCGAGAGGCAAAGCTCTTAAGAAACAGTATCTACGCTTTACTGCCTCCCCACTTGCCAATTCATAATTCCTAATTTATAATTCCCATGGGACCGAAATCTGGGTAAAATTTGAGAGATACAATCGGTCAATTGGGCATGGATTATAAAGAAGCGGGCGTGGATGTGGAAGCGGGACGCGCTTTTGTCGAGAAAATTCGCCAAAATGTGGAAAGTACCTTCCGTCCTGAAGTTATCGGCGGTTTAGGCGGTTTTGGGGGCTATTTTCAGTTACCTTCCGGTTATCGGCAACCGGTGTTAGTATCGGGAACTGATGGTGTGGGAACCAAGCTGAAAATTGCCCATAGTCTCAATTGCCATGATACGGTGGGAATTGACCTCGTGGCCATGTGCGTCAACGATGTCTTAACCTCCGGGGCTGAACCTTTATTTTTCTTGGATTATCTCGCCACCGGTAAACTGGAAGCGTCACAGTTAGCAGCGGTGGTATCGGGAATCGCTAGTGCCTGTCGTGATAGTGGTTGTACTCTTTTGGGAGGGGAAACGGCGGAGATGCCGGGGTTTTATTCGGCAGGAGAGTACGATTTAGCGGGTTTTTGCGTCGGTATTGTCGAAAAAAGTCAATTACTCGACGGCAGTAAGGTGCAAATCGGCGATGTGGCTATTGGTTTAGCCAGTAGTGGGGTTCACAGTAACGGTTTTAGTCTTGTTCGTAAGATTATCGACACCCAGGGCTTAAATTGGCAAGATTGCCCCGAAATTTTGGACGGCTCTAGCTTAGGTGAAGTTTTGTTAACTCCCACTAGACTTTATGTTAAA
Source organism: Microcystis sp. M144S2 (assembly GCF_020246065.1). Classification (NCBI taxonomy): domain Bacteria; kingdom Bacillati; phylum Cyanobacteriota; class Cyanophyceae; order Chroococcales; family Microcystaceae; genus Microcystis; species Microcystis sp. M144S2. The sequence continues at coordinate 11,951 of NZ_JADBTR010000180.1, read as the reverse complement.
CCTGTGCTAGAACTTTTGCGCTCTGGGTTAGATATTCACGCCATGGCCCACATTACTGGGGGTGGCATCCCGGAAAATTTGCCCCGCTGCTTAGGTAAAGGACATTCTGTGCAGATTTACCGCGAAAGTTGGCCAATTTTGCCGATTTTTCACTGGTTAGCCCAGATGGGATCGGTTAATTCCGAAGCCATGTTTAATACTTTTAATATGGGTATCGGTTTTGTGATCATTGTCCCATCAGATCTGGCTCGATCGACTATTAATCAACTACAATCCTCTGGGATTAATGCCTACCAAATCGGCGAAGTGATTGCCGGCAAGGGGGAGATTGTTGGGCTTGATTAGGCTAAAAAAACTCTTTCAGCAAACCCTACTTAGGGTCTGCTGAATAAATCTAAAAACCTTGTTGGATAAGAATTTTAGACTTTTTTCCCATCAAAAAGTGCCAGACATTGGGGTGATCGGGGGGGAAATTTAGGCACTTTTTCCCTGAAAATTAGGTAATTGACCCCCTGAAAATGGGTAAAACCCTACACCCGTTCGGCTGAGCTCACGGCCGAAGCCCACACCCCACACCCCACACCCTGCCCCCACGAAAAACTCTTTCAGCAAACCCTAGTTAATAGATTGTATCCCGTTGACGGGCGGGGCGATCGAGGGATTTAATCGCCGTTGCTAATTCCTCGACGGTCAAACAAGTACCGCCCAGGGCTCCGGCCATAGTGGTAATATGTTCTTCCATGAGAGTGCCACCGAGATCGTTGCAACCCCAGTTTAAGGCTTCTGTCGCCCCCTGTAAGCCCAATTTTACCCAACTGGGTTGATGATTTTTAATGCTATTGCCCAAATAAATCCGCGCCACTGCCGTTAATTTTAATGTATCGGCTAAAATTGGTTGATCCCATCCGACTCGATTTCTCAGGGGTTTGGGGGCCGATTGTCCCACAAAAGGCAATAAAATAAATTCGGTGATTTTAGCCCGATAATTATTTTCTAGGGCGATTTCTTGCTGTTTTCTAATTTTTTCGAGGTGCTGCACCTGTTGGCTAGGGGTTTCAATATGACCGCAGAGCATGGTACTGGTGGTATGTAACCCCAAGCGATGGGCAGTACCGACTATTTCTAACCAAGTGGCGGCATCGATTTTTTCTGGACAAATTACCCGTCTTACCTCATCGACTAACACCTCGGCAGCCGTCCCCGGCAGAGAATTGACTCCTGCTTCTTGCAGGGAAGCGATAACTTTTTCGTAACTTAAACCGTCTTCTCTAGCGATAAATTGGACTTCTTGGGGCGAAAAAGCGTGTAAATGGAGGTTGGGAAAGGCTTGTTTCAGGTTTTTAACAATTTCTAGGTAATAGTCTAAGGAATTGCCCTTAATCTTGGCTTTTGGGTTTAATCCTCCCTGCATACAAATTTCCGTCGCCCCACGATGGACAGCATCCGTCGCTTTAGCGATAATTTCCTCTAAATTAAGCCAGAAGGCCCCTTCTTCGTTTTCATCGCGTCTGAATGCACAAAAACTGCAATGCTGCTCGCAAATGTTACTAAAATTAATGTTGCGATTGATAACGTAGGTGACGGTATCTCCCGCCTGTTGACGACGCAAGAAGTCGGCCGTTTCCCGAATCTGGGCAATTAAACGGTTATCGGTAGTTTCTAGCAAGATAATCGCTTCTTTCGCCGATAAATTCGCCCCTGACCGCGCTTTTGCCAAAATATCGGTTACGGGTGCGCTGATGGAGGAGTTAGTCACGGGAAATAAATATTGAGGGTTGCCGATCCTAATTGTAGAACGAGGTCAGAAGGAACAGTAAAGAAAGAGAGCCGATTTAATCCTTTTTCTGTTCCCTATTCCCTTGTCTGCACGCGGTAATTTCCGGTTGAGAGCCTTTATTGCGGGGTGGTTTGTTTTTCCTGTTCTTTTTGTTGACGTTTTTTCTTTTCTGCTTCTAGGGCATCTTCGATAACCTTGAGCAGCTGATCCATTTTATCAAGATTACCGCGATAAACATCGAGGTCTTTTTGCAGTTTCTCGCTGGAGAGACGGAGAATTTCTGAGAACTTTTGCAAAATTTGTTCGCGTTTTTCTTTTTCCTTGATCATGTCCGGTTGTGCTTCCGCCAAAATAGTATAGAGACCGATGGCAAACAGGCGACTATACTTAAACTTAGGCGCGTTGATAACCGAAACTAAACTATCAGACAACTGATTGTTACCACCCAGAGCAGGGTTTTGCAGTTGGGAAAGCAAGGAATCAATATTAGTTTCTTTGGCAATAGCGATCATATTTTCGGCATCACGACGATAGACTTCGGGATTACCGTTAACCGCTTGGCACAAAGCATTAAAAATATTCGGTTTATCCTCCCCCGGACGATAGCCTTCCATGAACTTCTCGAAAGAAGTAACCACACCAAGGGCATAAATTGGATCATAATGGAAATCTACATTAACGGAGAGCAGGTGCATCTCGACTAATAATTCCTCAACCACGCGCCGATATACCGAATTGATGGGGCGGGTGTGGCGAGTATAAAAATCACGCTTACTATCGGAAACAGTACGAATTTTGTCCACAGAACCAAACTTCATAAAAATTTAACACTGCTCTCATTTTCCCCCTTCTCGTTCCCCCTGACAAGGCCGGTGATCACCAAAGAGCGGCAAGCAGTCAGTCCCCAGAGAGCAAAAGAGCGATTAAGATATAAATATAAGGACATGGAAAAATCAAGATAATTAGCCGATACCGCCTCTACCAATCGCTTTTTTACTTTTCACTTTTCACTTGACTATATGGCCAATCAAGACGACAAAATCAAAATTATCAGTGATAACCGGCAAGCACGCCATCTCTACGAGATTTTAGAGACTTTTGAAGCGGGGGTGCAGTTGCTGGGGACCGAGGTTAAATCTGTGCGCGCTGGTAAGGTAAACCTGCGGGATGGTTATGTTTTAGTCCGCAATGGTGAAGCGGTGTTAATTAATGTTCATATTTCCCCCTACGAACAGAGTAGCGAATATTTTAATCACGATCCGCGCCGGACGAGAAAATTGTTGATGCACAAAAAGGAAATCAGCAAACTCATCGGTCAAGTGGAACAGAAAGGATTAACTCTTGTGCCTTTGAAGATGTATTTTAAAGGTAGTTGGGTAAAAATCAGCATTGGCCTCGGTAGAGGCAAGAAATTACACGATAAACGCGAAGATTTGAAACGTCGTCAGGATCAACGGGATATGGCACGAGCGATGAAGCGTTAACCAAGACACTTATCGGACTGGCAAAGGTCTAGGTAAGAAACGAGCGAGTTTTGTTAGAGTTGAACTGTATTCGGCTCCTTGCAGCCATCACCATCCCCCTCACCTTGGGTTAAAATTTATGTTAAAACTCTTGACAAAAATAATTAAATATGCTAGGACACCCGCTTTGATCGCTCTATCTTTAGCTGTGGGTGCGGGGATTATTTTACCAAAAATAACTGTAGCCAATGGCAACCCCGGCCTAACCATTTTTAGTGGAGTCGATCGCAAGGATATCTTAGATTATTTCTTGCAATTTGGCGGTCGTCCCAAGCAAATGGATCGTTATAAACTCTATATTCCCGCGAAAAAACTCTCCCAAGGAGCTTCAGCTTTTTTTATTTCCTATCCCGATTATTTTAACGGCCAGTTTGACACCAATAAAATCGAGGTACGCACCAACGGCAAATCTTTACCTTTAAAGGAAGTGGTTTGGGATAAGGATAGTCGCATTATTCAAATTGTCCCCCAACAACCGATCGATCCGACCAGCAAAGTTGAAATCGTCATGTCTAATGTCAGAAATCCCGAATTAGGCACTTATTACTTTACCTGTGATGTGACTGCCTCTGGCAATATTCCCGTCCGTCTCTACGTCGGTACTTGGATTGTCAGTATCGAACCTTAAAGTATTTATTGGGAATAGGGAAATGGGGGAATGGGGAGATGGGGAAATGGGGGAATTCAACTAAAATCCTAAAACCCAAACACCCTAAAACCCCAACACCCCAAAACCCTCTCAGTCTGAGAAAAAGTCAACAACAGTCAACTATTTGCCTCCGAGTTGCTAAAATCTGAGGAATTTTCACCTATAGACTCGTTGACTTGGGAATTTTCCCCAGAGTTTAAGTTTTTGCGACTGCCTTTGTGGGAATTCTTGCCCCCTTCCCGTCCAATAGCTGCCATGTGGGCGCGATCTCGGCTAACCGCTTCACCACCTTTTCGTCCCGCTTCGCGAGCTTCTTCGGAGGTAAATTCGTGGGCTGTGCCTTTTTGATGAGCAGCTTTACCACCTTTACTAGCGATTTCCTTTTGTTTAGCTTGATCCATAGAGGCAAAACCGCGTTTACTCTTACCTGTCATAATATCCCTCCTGTGTGAATGCTGATTTTAAAAGTTCTTAAAGACTTATGCAAGATTTTTAAAACATCAAAATCATGGTCTTGTCGGTCGGCAAAACATTGAGATTGCCCCGCTTTTTTCCTCTAAGAACTATGGATTCCTACCTAGGATCATAACTCATTAGCTTGACTTCTAGGGAACTAATTACAGCAATCAAAGAGCATATTTTATGTTAAAAAATATTAAGCAAATCGAGCATTTATCAGTCTAAAGATATAGAATTTATCTTAATGGTGAGGTACAAAGTTGGTCTTTTGGGGCAGTCGGTCTTCAGTTATCAGTTATCAGTTTTTTTCTCCCTGCTCCCCTGCTCCCCCACTTGCCACTTGCCACTGAAAAAGCTGCCATGCAGTCTTAATTGGAGGTGCGGGCAGCTTAAAACCTAGTTTTTTGGGGATTTAATCGGGAAAAATCAGGGTAAGACTTGGGTTTTTTCGATCAACCATTTATCTCCTTGCCGTACCAAATCATAGCGCACCTTCAAGGACTCATTATAGGAACGCTCGACAATTTCCTTGCCATTATGGAAATACATGGCCTTTTCGTTGACTATCGCTTCCACCGTCGCTAAATTAGGATTTTTCGCATTATTAGTGACCGATCGCACATCCACTTGATGATCGTAGCGCCAATAGTTATTTCCCTGTAAAGCTGCCGCTCGTTTTTGCCAAATTTCCAAGGCTGAACCCGTTAAAACCTCTTTCAATGGCTCTTTTTGGTGTTCACTGCCAAAAGCCGCCGATTTTGCTCCTAACCAAGCTTGAATCGTCTCCTTGGCTGTTTCCTTGTCCAAGGGAGTCCCTGCCATCACTTCCGCATTAGCTGAGGGAATTTCTAGTAGGGGAGTATTTAAAGAAATCGGTAACTGTTCCCCTTGCAAGGCTGCCAAAGGAGATTGACTATCGACAATTGCCTTTACCCCCAGGGCCAAGACTGCGAGCGTTCCCACTAATCCTACCCCCAATATTGCCACTCGATCGAGTCGCAGTTTTCTGCGGGCTGGTCGTCTCCGTTTCGGTGGGACTACGCCGGTTTTCACCGTTTCTGGGGCTGCTGGCCCGGAGTTGACCGCTGCTGGGGGGCGCGGGCGACGGGGACGACGACGGGGGGGATTAAGTGCCGGTTGACGATCGGCTGCTGTCACCACCACACTGCCCTGAGTATAGGGGGTGAAAGTTTCCTGCTGAGGGGTGGCTCTCAGGGCAGGTACAGCAGAGCTTGTCCGCTCACCGTTAGCTCTAGCTAAAGACGGTTTTTGGGGACGAGAATGGGAAGAATAAGCAGATTCCCTCATCGGTGTCGCTCCTGGCACTGGGTTTAAATGGGTGGGGGGGGTGTGGGTTTTGAGAACATTTACTTCCGATTCTAAAGGTTCCCCAACCTTTTCTTGAACTGACACGGGAACTTTTTCGTCAGGAAAACCTGACAATTCTTCCAAATAATTTTGTACCTCTTCCTCGGCAAAATACTCTTTGAGTGAGGCTTTCCGCTCGACTAAATCCCTAAAATGGCAGAAAACTTCTGTTTGTAACCAACGCTCACCGTAACGACATAACCCAGGTAGAAGATCGGGAGATTGCCCAGATTGTTCCTTAATATAATTTAATATTTCTTGCTCTTGACTTTTTTCTAAAATTGTGCTTGCTTGTTCGGTTTGACCGAGCAGCAGGGCGCAGATCGATCGCTCGATGGAAACATCCTGATGTTTTTGTAATTGCTGCAGGCGATCGCTGGCTGCCACAATAGCGGCGGGTTGTTTTTGGGCGAAACCGCGGGCAATCAAGGCATAAACCAGCAGATAATTACCCACCGCCGAGGGGCGTTCTGCCTCTTTTGCCCAGATTTTCTCCTGTTCGGCCTGAGTCAAATAAACCCGTAACTGTTGAATAAAGCGTAAAAAATTATCCACCCCCAACCCAGAGCGATCGTCGCCCTGGCCATCGATGCCACCGCGAGCGGCCAACATATCCTCCAAGAGATTTAAGCCCCGCTGACGGGCAAGACCGGGGTTTTTTTCTTGGGATAACAATTCCAGAACCTGGTAGGGACGCAAGCGATCGCAATCATGACGAATCTCGCCAGCCACTTGCGGGAACATTTGTTCTTGTTCCAAGCAGATCAAGGCCTTGGCTGCGGTGCTGGCCGCCTGTTCATAATTTTTATCCTGCCAATATTCCCGACTTAATTCCCCGTAGGCCAAGGCCAAGGTTAAGATCATGTCTGGGCGAGTAGTTGGCTCCAAATCCAGATAAGTTTCGGCCAAACGAATCACTAACTCGTATTCTCCCAACTCTTGCAGGATGAGCAAAGCTCCCACGAGATCGGCGGGGGCAATGGTAATCTGGGGAGTGGGATATTCTGAGGAAGCAGCGGCCACCTCCCCAGCGTGAGAATCGAGGTTTTCGGCGCTGCTTTCTGGGTTGAGAAGCAGGGGATTGGGGTCGAAAAATTGGGCATCGTAATCACGACGGCGATCTGGCTCACTTAACACTTGGTAAGCTTCATCTAACAAGTGCTGACGGGCGATGATCGCTGTTTGACTGTATTCTTGACGTGGCAATTGCCGTCCCCGATCGGCGTGGGCCAAATCAATTTGCTCGGCACTCACCTGAAAAGGGATTCCCAATATCCTGTAGTAGTCGAGAGGAATGCGCACGGTTAGCTGTACCTCAACTCTGGAGAGTCCTTAGTGAATTAAATGATGTAAGTGAGAGCGGAGCGAGTAAAATAACAAGATACCATCTTATCCTAGCCAATCTCTGACTGACTAAGATTAGATTTGAGAGAGAAAATACCAAGAACCTCTTGGTTTAAGACCAAAAAATTCACTGCCAGAATTCTCGAAAAATCTACCGCTTCCTCTCCCCTTGCCTTTTTGTTGTCTAAATGATACTACAGACCCTATGATTTCCGAACGTACTTTACCAACCTTTAATCCTGCTTCCATCATTATTACCAAAGCTGAAGGTCTTCGCCTATACGAGGATATGGTTTTGGGGCGGATGTTTGAAGATAAATGTGCCGAAATGTATTATCGGGGCAAAATGTTCGGTTTTGTCCATCTCTACAACGGTCAGGAAGCGATATCTAGCGGTATTATCAAAGCCTTGCGTCAGGGAGAAGATTACGTTTCTAGCACCTATCGCGATCACGTCCACGCCCTCAGTGCCGGAGTTCCCGCTAAGGAGGTAATGGCGGAGTTATTCGGCAAAGCTACCGGTTGTAGTAAAGGACGGGGCGGCTCCATGCATATGTTTTCCGCCGAACATAAGCTTTTAGGGGGTTACGCTTTTGTGGCCGAGGGGATTCCCGTCGCTACCGGAGCGGCTTTTCAGAGTAAATACCGTCGCGAAGCCATGGGTGATGCCAGTGCCGATCAGGTAACGGTTTGTTTCTTTGGGGATGGGGCGAGCAATAATGGCCAGTTTTTTGAGTGTCTGAATATGGCCGCCCTCTGGAAGTTGCCGATTATCTATGTGGTGGAAAATAATAAGTGGGCGATCGGTATGGCCCACGATCGAGCCACTTCTCAACCGGAAATCTATAAAAAAGCCAGTGTTTTTAGTATGGTCGGTGTGGAAGTGGACGGTATGGATGTGGTCGCCGTTCATGCCGCCGCCAGAGAAGCTGTAGCCCGCGCCCGCGCTGGTGAGGGGCCGACTTTGATTGAGGCCTTAACCTATCGTTTCCGGGGTCACTCTCTGGCAGATCCCGACGAGTTACGCAGTGCTGACGAGAAACAATTCTGGGGCGAAAGAGATCCGATCACTCGCTTTGCCGCCTATCTCTACGAGCGAGATCTGGCCACGAGAGAAGAATTAAAAGAAATCGAGGAGAAAATTCAAGCTGAAATCGAGGCAGCGGTTAAATTTGCCGAATCTAGCCCCGAACCCGATCCTAGTGAACTAACTCGCTTTATTTTTGCCGAAGACGAGTAATTTCAGTGATCAGTTACCAGTTATTCAGATTTGAGTAATCAGTAATCAGTGATCACTGATTACTTAAGGTATTCTATGAGAGGGAGCAGAAAAATCCCGCCTCGAAGATGGTTGTTGTTGAAAAAATCTGTAAAAAACAGTTGCGCTCTTGTATAATTCGCTAAAATCCAGAGAAATAGCTTTTGCCATGGCGACTACAGAAGCATTGAACCCCAGTCAGTTCTCACTCTTAACCAACCTCACCGCTGATCGTTCAAGTTCACCCAACCCACAAGAAGAAATGGACAAAGTTATCATTCTCGTTAATGCCGAAGCTCAAGCCAGTGGTCAGATGTCTCGGCTATCGCCCGTTACCGAAAAGATGGTGATTGCCTTAAAAAATGCGGTTCCTAAATCCTTGGCGGTGGAGGTGACGGGGACGGCTTCTTTGTGGTCAAAAATGGAGTCGGGTAAAACCAGCCAGAATAATTTAATCTGGTGTCCCTTAACAATTCAATTACCCAATTGGGTGAATTTTCCTGGTAAAAAAGTTTATCAAGCTTGTCGGGATATCGAAGAAAGACGCGCTTGGGTTGCCCATACCCTGCACTATAAAACCAGTCAGGGAGATTCTTCTTTTGGGGATCTTTGGTTGCCGATCACGGTGACATCTAAGGGTTTAGAATACGGTGAGGTAATCGGAGAAGGCATGATCCCCAACGCCTACAGTCAACCGATTAGTCTGGAAAGAGAGAGTCTTAAGTCTTTACATCGGCTGGCAGCGCAATTACTGGATAATTTACAGGCTCCTGCTTCCGTTTATTTGCTACAGTTTCGTCTGGCTCATCGAGAAGTGGTTTTTGATCGTCTCTGGCCTTTTCCTGCCGCACCTGCGATCGCTTCTCTGCGCGGTCAACAGACGGATCTCTATGCATCCTACTGGAATTGTTTACGTCGGCAAGCAACGCTCGATCATTCCTTGGCAATTTAAAGGCACTGTCTAGCAGTAATCTATTAAGTTGACAAAAGGGATACTTTAGCAGAATATTTAGAGCGTAGCAGCCGCCATAAAAACACGGCTGTTGTCCGTTCAACCTCTCGAAAATGCCGAAATACTCGCTAATTATCCCGATTTATAACGAGGAAGAAACCATTCCAGAACTCTATCGTCGTGTCAGTGCCGTCATGGATAGTTTAGATGATTCTGTGGAACTGATTCTGATTAATGATGGCAGTCGAGACCGTTCCTTAAATTTAATGCGGGAACTACAGGAAAGAGATGCTAGGGTCTGTTACATTAGCTTTGCTCGTAACTTTGGCCATCAGGCAGCAGTAACGGCAGGACTTAATTTTGCTAGGGGTCAAGTTATTGTTGTCCTCGATGCCGACTTGCAGGATCCACCGGAATTGATTCCCAAAATGATTGAGTCTTGGCAAGCAGGTTATCATGTGGTTTACGCCCAGAGAACAAAACGGAAAAAAGAAAGTTGGTTTAAACGCCTAACTGCCTACGTTTTCTATAGATTGCTGCGACGATTAGCTGACGTGGATATCCCTGCGGACACGGGGGATTTTTGTCTGATGGATCGTCAGGTAGTGGACGTATTAAATTCTATGCCAGAACGGAATCGTTATATTCGCGGTTTGCGCGCTTGGATTGGTTTCCGACAAACTGCTGTTAAATTTGAGCGGGATCCCCGGTTTGCTGGCGAAGTCAAATACACTTTTAAAAAATCCCTAGCTTTAGCGATTAATAGCTTGGTGTCTTTTTCTAAGATTCCCCTGCGTCTTTCCACTTATTTAGGCTTATTTTCTGCTTTAATTGCTCTGTTTATGGCTTTACTGGTTCTCTACTGGCGCCTGCAGCAACCCGACTCTCCCGTTACCGGTTTAGCTACTATCTTGATCGCTGTGTTTTTCTTGGGTTCGGTACAATTGATCGGTATCGGCATATTAGGTGAATACATCGGGCGAATTTACGAAGAAGTTAAAGGCAGACCCGCTTATACGATCGCTGAGATCGCTGGGCTGGAAATCAATTAAACTTTTCCAACAACTATCAATTAATTCTTGTCGATTAAAGATTTTGTTAACTTCTTAAATAAGCAATAAGCTGTTGACTCTCTAAATTACTGGTTAAGACTGTCTATGATCGAGGAGAGAGGGTTTGATCATTTGTCCTAAAATTTCTAATAGGCAGTGCAGCTTACCCCATTCGTACAAAAAAATCAGCAGAGCAGCTAATGGAAATTAAACTCCAATAGCGGAGAAAAACTGTCTAACTTTGCCCACAACAGCGATCGATCCCTAAACTATCTAAAATTAAATCACTGACGGCGTTAGCGATGGCAAATTCACTATAAAAACTTTCGCGGAAATCAAAAGCTTGCATCTCGGTAACGATCGCAATCACCAAGTTACCGAGATCGTTTTCCCCTTCCAAACGCTGACGCAGAAAAATTTGACTAGCACGTTCAGCGATAGTTTCATTAATAGCTTCGGGAATAAATTCTGCATCTAACCAACGATGCAAAGCGTTGCGCAGCCAGGTTTGTTCCTGTTGGGGATTTTCGATCGGTGGTAAAGTAATAGGCGGAATTGGTGAGGGATAATCGGGCATAATTAGAGAATGATCAGGCTACAAGACTGAATTCTTGGGGGGAGTCGTGGATACCGCCTCTATTATACAAGGATACGCACGCGGTTACTTTCTCATGGCCGATGAGGGGGGGCGATTGGATTGGTATTCTAGTAGAAATCGCGCTCTTATCCCTCTAGATCGGCGTTTTAGGTATCCCAAGTCCCTAAAACGAGTTTTGAATCAAAATCGCTTTAGCGTGGCTATCAACCGCGATTTTGCTGGGGTTTGTGCTGGTTGTGCCGATCGCTCGCTGACTTGGATTTCCCCGGAGTTAATCCAAATCTATCAGCAATTACACCAAGCCGGTTGGGCCTACAGTTTCGAGACTTGGCAAGGGGATCAATTAGCGGGGGGGATTTTAGGTTTAGCAATTCGCGGGGTTTTTATCGGGGAATCGATGTTTTATAAAATTCCCGATGGTTCTAAGGTAGCCATGGTCAAGTTAGTTGAACACCTCAGAGAACGGGATTTCTGTCTATTTGATGCCCAAATGCAAAATCCCCATCTGGCTAGATTTGGGTCCTATACTATCCGCGAAAAAGAATATCATCCCCTACTGGAAAGCGCTCTGTTGAAGCATTGCCATTTTGTTTAAGTATTGTTTCCGATTGTAAGTAGCTAGACACAATCTAAGTACAGCACAAAAAGCTTGAAAAGTAGGCGGGAGTAGGGTTTTATGAGAAATGGCACTAATCTCGAAACCCCTATGAACCAGTATAACGCATTGAAACAAGCTCTCAAACCTCCTAAAGGGATGGCACGGAGCAAGACTCTCTTTCCTCGCTCTATTCTTACTGGCTCTGTTGAAAGTAAAAACCGTCAACCTCAAGAGACCTCTTGCAAAAGTCTTAAGTCGATCCTTGTACAGCAACATTTTTGAAGATTATCAACTACTAATAAATAATTAACTGAAAGTCCCTCCCATTATTGTTTCTATCGTTTGTTTTCGGATTTATGCAAGAGGTCTTATG
>NZ_JADBTR010000018.1:0-40799 GCF_020246065.1 Microcystis sp. M144S2 | reverse complement strand
TCAATTATAAAAATTGAGATAGTTTGTGCCGCTTAAATAAAGAGGTTTTGATAACCAAATTAAAGCAGCTCTAAAGAGTTTTGAGTTAAAAGTTAAACTTCAAGTTTTCATTCAGGACGAATGTACTGGTTAACTAATTTTTTTGGGAAAATTAGTTAACCTATCATTATAACATATAATTAATTTGCAAGAGTTCTATTCTACTGTATTCAAGCAAATCGTCCCCATATCTTCCAACAAAGTCCGAAAACTATGCACGGAAAAGTTCTCTTGATTCCGTTTTTTATCTCTTTAGACTGAGCGGATTCACTGGGACGGTTCGGCTGAGCGTTCGTGTTAGTGAGCGGCTCGAGTGAACCTCGCCGAACTCTTGTCGAACTACTGAGCTAACGCCGAAGTCTCGCCGAACGCCTCGCTGTAATAACATCAACGGAACTATCATCAATTTTTTCATCCTCAAATATAGCGCTTTTCACATTACTGAGGTATCGACAAGTTTTGCCAACAAAGGGCTTAGGCCCCTTGCCCATGCCTTATTCTGATGAAAACTGCCATAGTTAAAATTGACAACTTAGGTTAAGATGATGCTAGGTTTCACCAGTTAAAGAGCTATGGATAACAAAGTTCTCGACGTTCGCCATCTCACCGTTGAATTTTCTAATCAGAAAAGAACAACAGTCGCCGTTAATAACATTAGTTTTAGCTTGCAGAAAGGTCAAGTTCTCGGTTGTGTGGGGGAGTCGGGTTCAGGAAAATCCGTCACCTCCCTTGCACTCATGGGATTGGTTCCCTCTCCTGGAAAAATTACCGGGGGAGAAATTTGCTTTCGTCCGGCAAAAGGTCAGTCAATGCAAGCAGTAGATTTATTATCTATTCCCCCGGAAGAATTGCGTTATTATCGCGGGGGAGAAATGGCGATGATTTTCCAAGAACCAATGAGTTCTCTTAATCCAGTCTATAACATCGAGTTTCAACTCACCGAAGCAATTTTACTGCATCAAAAAGTCACCCCCGAACAAGCAAAAAATCAAGCCATCTCTCTACTGCAAGAAGTGCGCTTATTACCGAGTGATCAACAGTTAGAGGAGAAGTATATAGAAACGTTTCCCTTAGAAAATAAGGGTCATGTCAGGGAAAAAATTAGAACTTATATTCAGGAACAAAAAGAAGAAATTCTCAAGCGTTATCCTCACGAATTATCGGGGGGACAATTACAAAGGGTAATGATTGCCATGGCGATTTCTTGTAATCCTACCCTCTTAATTGCTGATGAACCAACCACCGCTTTAGATGTAACTGTCCAAGCAGAAATATTAAGATTATTACGAGATTTGTGTAAAAGTGATCGAGAAATGTCAATGGTTTTTATCTCCCACGATTTAGGAGTTATTAACGAAATTGCCGATCAAATTGTCGTGATGTATCAAGGAGAAATTGTCGAACAGGGAACTAAAGAAGAAGTATTAAATTATCCCCAACATCCCTACACAAAAGGTTTACTTGCCTGTCGTCCTCGCTTAAACTCTCGTCCAGAAAAATTACCCACCGTCAGCGATTTTTTACAAGTGGAAAAAGACTCTCAAGGTAAGATTATTGAATTACAGGAAATTACCCCACCCGCAGTTAAATTTATTACTCTCCAAGAGGAAGAAAGCAGAATCGCAGGTTTACAAGATCACGAGAATATTTTATCGGTAGAAAATTTATCGGTTAGATTTCCAGTTAAGGGAGTTTTCGGGCAAGTAAAGACCTTTTTTAATGCCGTAGATCAGGTCAGTTTTGCCGTTAAACGGGGGGAAACCCTCGGTTTAGTCGGTGAATCGGGATGCGGAAAATCTACCTTAGCAAGGACAATTCTGCGCTTAATTCCTGCCACTTCTGGAGATATCTATTTCCGAGGAGAAAATCTCGCTAAGTTAAACCCCAGCGATCCAAAATTAAGACTACTGCGACGGGAATTACAGATAGTTTTTCAGAATCCCTACAATTCCCTGAATCCCCGTTTATCCATCGGTAAAGCAATTTTAGAACCGATGGTTATTCATCATACTGGCGGCAATTCCCAAAAGCAACGGCAAAGAGTAGAATATTTATTAGAACGAGTTAAACTTGATCCTAATTGGTTTGATCGCTATCCCCATCAATTATCGGGAGGACAACGACAAAGGGTGTGTATTGCTCGCGCTTTAGCCTTAAATCCTCAGTTTATTATCTGTGATGAATCTGTCTCTGCTTTAGATGTTTCCGTGCAAGCGGGAGTCTTAAATTTACTCAAAGAATTACAGCAGGAATTTAATCTCACTTATATCTTTATTTCCCACGATTTAAGTGTCGTCAGATTTATGAGCGATCGGATTATGGTGATGAATAAAGGTAAAATTGAGGAAATCGGTACAGCTAACGAAATTATTAACTCTCCCCAAAGCGATTACACGCGTAAACTTATCGCTTCCATTCCCCAATTTACCCAAAGTCTTGCTAGTTAAGTAGCTGGTTATAATTAAATTAGAAATGGATTTTAGCTTCGATCCCCCCTGCCCCCCTTGATAAGGGGGGTGCCGATAGGCGGGGGGATCCCCCTTAATAAGGGGGGTGTCTGACAACTTGTAACACCTACCTACTTAAAATTAGCCATCAAACCGAAAGGATTAGCTGCCTCTAATTGTGCCGATAAACCTAACAAAGTGATTTCATCAGCAGGTTTACCCACTAACTGAATTCCCACGGGTAAACCCTGACTATCCACTCCTGTGGGTAAAGCAATCGCGGGTAAACCACTCGCATTAGCAATCGGGGAAGGAGCAATCCAACCAATCATCTTATTAACCGCTGCTTCCGGTGGTAAATTTTCCCACTCACCAATTCCGGGAGGTTGATGTAGGAAAATAGGCAAAAGTAAGACATCAAAATTATCAAACATCGCCACAATTTGCCGCGAAATAATGTGCATCTGCTGCACTGCTTGCAGGTACTCCCCCGCGCTGCCAGAATTCTCTAATAACCATTGGTTCAGGGGACTTAATAACTCCTTCGGAATTCCCGTCGCTGCCGTTCCCGCTTGCCAAATACGGCGAAAAGGAGCGATTAAAGCCTGTAAATCGGGAGAATACTCCGTTAAATGATGCCCCATGTCCTCCAAAATTTTAGCCGTAGCGAGGACAGCATTTTTATAAACGGAAGTTGCCTCGCCGAAGGGGGATACGGAAGTAGAAAAAGCGATTCTCAGGGGTTTTACGCCTCTCTGAGTGGCTTCTAGGAAAGAAAAGGGCGGATCGGGTAGCCAGTAGGGATCGCCCGTCGTATAGCCCGAAATCACGGTAAGCAGTGCCGCCCCATCTGCCACCGTCTTAGAAAGAGTGCCGTTAGTGGCGATACCGCTTTGAAATTCCCCCACCGGGGCATAGGAAACGCGCCCACGACTGGGTTTTATCCCCACCAAACCGCAACAACCCGCCGGAGTACGAATGGAACCGCCACCGTCGGAACCCTGGGCAATCGGGCAGAAACCCGCCGCTACCGCCGCCGCCGCGCCGCCACTGGAACCTCCTGCGGTATAATCGCGGTTGAAAGGGTTACGAGTCGGCAAAAAACCCGGATTTTCGGTGTAGGGAAAGGAACCTAACTGGGAAGTGGCAGTTTTGCCCAGAAGGATAAAACCCGCCATTTTCATTCTGGTGACGATTCCTTCGTCGTATTGGGCGATATTTCCCTGTAAAGCGGCGACTCCGTAACTAACGGGCATTCCAGCGACGGCATTTAAGTCTTTAATGGCGGTGGGAACTCCAAAAAAAGGCGGTAATTCGGCAGTAGCGGCGATTTGACTTAATTGTTCCGTTTGGGCGCTGGCGGTTGCTAGGGCGCTTTCCTTGGCTACATGGACAAAACTACCGATTTGACTGTCAAATTTTTCAATTCTGTCGAGGTATAAATGGGTTAATTCTAGGGGGGAGATTTGTTTAGTGCGAATCAGTTGGGCTAATTCTAGGGCAGATTTTTGCAATAATTCATCACTCATGAGCGATCAAGTTAAAATAGGTAAGTGAAAATAATTATATTCGTTAGTGGGAAGATGGTTTTAAAGGAAAAAAGAAAAAGTAAAAAAAAGTCCATTGCCGTAAAAATTTCCCTATCCCCTATCCCCTCTTTTCTTAGAAAATTATGACCCCACAGTTAATTGAAATTCTCTCGGCTGACGAAATTCGTCGCACTATTACCCGTTTAGCTTCCGAAGTTATCGAAAAAAGTGGCGATTTAAATAACTTGATTTTGATCGGTATCTACACGCGAGGAGTGCCTTTAGCTAATTTAATTGCCAGTCAAATTGAGAGCTTAGAAGGGGTAAAAGTTCCCGTGGGAGCGATCGATATTACCTTCTATCGCGACGATCTTGATCGCATTAAAACCCGCACTCCTGCTAAAACCAAAATGCCCCTAGATGTCACGGGAAAAACCGTGATTTTAGTCGATGATGTTATCTACAAAGGTCGCACAATCCGCGCCGCTTTTAATGCTATTATTGAGTATGGCAGACCGCAAAAAATCCGCTTATTAGTCCTCGTTGATCGTGGTCATCGGGAATTACCAATTCACCCGGATTTTACCGGCAAAAAACTCCCCACCGCAGCCGAGGAACAGGTAAGAGTTTATCTACAGGAGATTGACGGCAAAGATGGGGTGGAATTAATCAAATAAACAGAGGATTGGTAACTAATCTCCGGAGGAAAATAAACAGAATTGCTTCGACAATATCGGCAAAAATATCACTTATTGAATTTTTTCCTGTTGACAACACTGAACAAATTTAACCACCGAATCACCAAAGTCTGCTGAAGCTTTTACCCTCTATATATTTGCTAAATACAAAAATAATCTTTTTTAGGGCAAGGTAAAAGCAGCAATTACGGGATAATGATCGGAAGGAATAAGATTCAACCAACGGGAAGGATCGACTTTTACCCAATCTAACTGCAAACGGCTATCATAATAAATGGTATCGATGGCTAAATAGGGGGTATCGGTGTAATTATTAAAGCTCATTTGTTCCGCTAATTCTAAATCGGCTAAAGCGTCCTTTAATTTAATTTCTGGCTGCAGAGGTTGAGTTAAAATCTGACGGGGTAATTGCTGAGAATTAACATTAAAATCCCCCGTTAAAAATAGGTAATCTTCTGTTAAATCTAGTTGACAAAAACGCTCCTGTATGCACTTAGCACCTAAGTCCTTAGCTTTGTCGCTATAGTAATCGAGATGGGTGTTATAAAACTGCAAAGTTTGCCCCTCAAGAGTGCGAAATTTAGCCCCCGTTACCATGCGGGGATAAGGATTACCCCAAGCTTCGGTAATACTGCCAATAATATCGGGAGTTTCTGATAACCAAAATTCGTAAATTTCTAAACATTTTAACCGACTTGGTTGATACAAAATCGCACAATGTTCATCTAATCCTGTCCCTCTGCGATCGCCGCCTAAACTTTGGTATTTTGGCAATAAACGGTGTAGATCCAATAGTTGATTAGCGCGGGCTTCCTGAGTACCAATTATATCAGGAGAATAGTGAGCAATTAAAGCCGCTACTGCTTCCCTTCTTACTCGCCAATTACGCTCATCAGGATCGGGTTTATCGTAGCGAATATTAAAGGACATCGCTGTTAGTTTCATAGCAAAATGGAGAATAGGGAAGATGGAAGGGAATGGGTAGTTCTGTCAGTAAATAGTAATCAGTAATCAGTGAACTGAAAACCCACATCTGATAACAAGGTCTGAATCTAAAACCTAATTTGTTAAGCTAAAAGCTTTGATGTGCTTAGTTTCTAACCTTCTTTTTAGGTAGGAGAATTGCCAGATTCTGTGTTTTGCCCCTTGCCTCTTGCCTTGAGAAGCTGATAACTGATAACTGCCTTTTTCTAGGATCGAGAATCAGAATCTATATCTGTCTTCACTTCGGGGATAATATCCGGTCTTTGGGCATCTTCCCAACCAACCGGGCGCTTAGAATTATACCAAGCGATCGAACCGATGGTGACAGCAGCCAGAAAACCGACCACATAAACTGCCACGAAATAAACGGGGAATTTGCCACTGGCCACTTCTAGGAGTAGATACATAATTTTTTCACGATTAAGCTTTTAATTTGTATATCTTAACAGAATCGGCCCCCTCATCCCTATTCTCGATCGCTACTGGTCCACCAACCGGAAGGCAGCCAAACTCCGCCATGAAAAGCTATTTTTGCCGGTGTCATCATATATCCCCAAGCTTCGCCGATCAATTCTCGCTCTAGATTATAAATAGGGATTCTGCGACGCTGATACTCGTTTTCTTCTGGAGATCTGCTGGGTTGATAATCTTCCAAACCATCCAAAAGCCCAATATCATAATCTGCGTTAAAAGTCAATAAAATTCCCTTCACCCAGCCATCCCCCTCGGTCAGTCCGGGATAACCGAGGGCGGTAAGATGGTATAAATGCCCCCTTGTGTAGGCGGTTTTAGAGTTGATCACTTTTCCTGCACAGTAGGCAGAATAGTTACTCTCCCTGGGTTTCAGGGTTCCATAAACAAAAACTTCCATCATCGATCCAATTGTGCAGCTACTCCTCCTAATAGGATATCGCGAACAAATTGACTGGCTAAAAGTTCGTGGGGAAAACCGAGGGAAATGGCACTGATATTATCGAGTCGTTGCAGCTGTTCCCCAGTCAGGTTAAAATCCACACAGGCGAGATTATCCTGCAATTGGGACAATCTTCGAGCGCCAATGATAGGAATTATGGGGTTAGGGCGATTTCTGAGCCAATTTAACGCCACTTGTGCCGGTGATTTCCCGATTTCTCTGGCAATCTCTAGGACGGTCTCGGCAATTTTCAGATCGCGATCGAGAATTTGAAAAGGTTGGTCGGTCATGCTTAAACGACCATCGACGGGGTTGGGTTGATTATATTTTCCCGTTAAAACTCCTCCTCCCAGGGGACTCCAAGCTGTCACCCCGATGTTTAATGCTTTGGCCATAGGCAATAATTCCCGTTCGGGGGTGCGTTCCTTGAGAGAATATTCTATTTGTAGTCCGATAAAGGGTGTCCATCCCCGTAGGGTGGCCAGGGTGTTTGCTTGGGAGACAATCCAAGCAGGACTGTCAGAAATGCCGATATAAAGCACTTTTCCCATCCTGACCAAATCATCGAAAGCACGCATCACTTCCTCCATAGGAGTGAGAGAGTCCCAAATATGAAGCCAGAGTAAATCGATGTAATCAGTACCTAAACGCTTTAAACTAGCTTCTACCGCCTGAAAGAGGTTTTTTCGATGATTTCCGCAGGCATTGACATCCCCGGGACGGGTGTTGAGAGAATATTTTGTGGCGATTACCCATTTTTCTCGATCGCCCTTGACAAATTCCCCCACTAATGTTTCACTGGTTCCGTTTGTGTAGATATTAGCAGTATCGAGAAAATTGCCGCCCGCTTCCGCAAAAGCCTGAAAAACCGCCCGACTTTCCTCTTTATCGGACCCCCAACCCCAATCTTCCCCGAATGTCATCGTTCCTAGACATAGTTCCGAAACCCGCAGACCACTATTACCTAAAAGTTTGTAACGCAATTTGAGTCTCCTAATTGGCTAAATATGAGGTAATGCTTTCAATAAAATACTCAATTTTGTAGAAATATCTATATTACATTGTGAGCGCACGCGGTGCGCCCCTACCATTGGCGCAATAATGTTATTGTAGGGGCGAATTGCATTCGCCCTCTTTTAATAACTGCTGCTGCTCACCATAAGTGAGAGAAAGTCAGAAATATGAAATGCAGCCTTCCTCATCCCCCTAAATACCCCTTAAAAAGGGGTATTTAAAGCTGAAAAAAGGGGCTTTGCGCCCCAAAAAATCTTTAGTCAACGGCTTAAAAATCTACACCAGACTATAGACAATTACTAAACCCAAAACTGCGGCAAAGACAATTAAAGCGTAGAATTGGGCGCGACCATTTTCAAGGTATTTAAGACCTTCACCACTGACAAGAGTAGCTAAACCAGTTAAATTCACTGCCCCATCGATAACGCGATAATCCACCTCCATAATTTGCCGTGCGAGACGACGACAACCCTGGACAAAAACTCGATCATACAGATTGTCAATGTACCATTTGTTCAGGGAAAAACGATACAAAGCGGGGAATTTTTCGGCAATAGTTGCGGGGTCAATTTTCTTCTGGAGATACATCAAAGAAGCGACAGTAATCCCGATTAAAGCAATCCCCACCGAATTACCCGCCATAATCAGAAACTCTGTCCAATCAAAAGCATGAACTTCTTCCACCACTTCGTTAGGAACATGAATAAAACCCTCGAAGAAATTCTGCCAAGGTTTACCCACCAAACCGATTAACAAAGAGGGAACCGCCAAAATCATGAGAGGTAAAGTCATAGTAATTGGTGATTCGTGGGGTTCATGGGCATGATGGCCGTGGTTGTCTTCTTCCTGTGCTTCCGAGTCTAATTGCTTAACATTCATTGCCCCCGGTCCAAAAGCCGGAATCGCGCCCGCATTGGCTAACAGTCGGCGTTTAATCTCCTTATTAGTCCCTCTAAACTCCCCTTCAAAGGTGTTAAAGTACATCCGGAACATATAAAAAGCTGTTAAACCCGCAGTCCCCCAACCGATTAACCATAAAGCTGGGTTCGCCTCAAAAGCTAAACCGAGAATTTCATCCTTCGACCAGAAACCAGCGAAGGGAGGAATCCCACAGATGGCCAGAGTTCCCACCAAGAAAGTTAGGGCGGTAATGGGCATATACTTGCGTAAACCGCCCATCATCCGCATATCTTGCGCTAAAACCGGCTCATGACCCACCACATCCTCCATACCGTGGATGACCGAACCGGAACCGAGGAACAACATCGCTTTAAAATAAGCGTGGGTCATCAGGTGGAATAATCCCGCACTATAAGCGCCGATACCCATAGCCATAACCATATAACCCAATTGGGAGATGGTGGAATAGGCTAAACCCTTTTTGATATCATTCTGGGTGAGGGCGATACTTGCCCCTAGGAAGGCGGTAAAGGCCCCCGTCCAAGCAATTACCGTCATCGCCGTGGGAATTGGCTCAAAAACGGGATACATCCGGGCAATCAGGAAAACTCCGGCGGCCACCATGGTGGCGGCGTGAATCAGGGCCGAAATCGGGGTCGGACCTTCCATGGCATCCGGTAGCCAGACATGAAGGGGAAACTGGGCTGATTTGGCCACGGGTCCAAGGAAGACTAAAACGGCGAATAATGCCGCTAAACTGCCGGCAATGGCTCCAGAAGAGACTAATTCCTCTAGACGTTCACCCATGATATCAAACTCGAAGCTGCCGGTGGCCCAGAAAAGACCCAGCATTCCTAGTAATAAGCCAAAATCGCCGACGCGGTTGGTAACGAAGGCTTTTTGACAGGCCTCGGCAGCCGCCGGACGAGTGAACCAGAAACCTACCAGCAGATAGGAACACATCCCCACCAATTCCCAGAAAACGTAGATCTGGACGAGGTTGGGACTAATGACCAAACCGAGCATAGAACTGCTAAAAATGCTCAGATAGGCGTAAAAACGCACATAACCGGGGTCGTGAGCCATGTAACCATCGGTATAAATCATCACCAAAAAGGCCACGGTGGTGACGATAACCGACATTAAAGCACTGAGGTGATCGATCGTATAACCCATTTTCAGGTGAAAGTTACCCGCCGATGCCCAATCGATCATTTGGTTGTAGGGAGCGTGTCCATTGATTTGACTCCACAGCAGCGCAAAAGAAAGCACCATCGACGCACCGAGGGTAGAAATGATCAATACAGCATTCACCTGTCGCAGACGATTGGTGACTTCATTAAAGGAAATTAAGCCCGCGCCGACTAGGGTAGCGCCTACCAAAGGCAGGACGGGAACTAGCCACGCGTACTGATAAAGCGGTTCCATTCAGTAATACCTAGTTTACAACTTCACACTATTTGGTTTATCTTCATCTATTGTGACATAGGTTAATTCTTAAGAAAGTGTTTATACCTAGTTTTGCTCAATAAGGCGGCGAAAGGTCAAAGGATCTTATCAATTTGGCAGTTTAGCGAGCGGGACGGTAATTTTTAGGGAGAAGCGGGAAAATTATCGAATAGCCACGAAAGCAAGGAAACAATCAAACCAGCAGAAAAGGAAATTATCGCCACGATCGCCTCGCTGCCAAGATAACGGGATAAAAAACTGCCTTGAATTTGGGCGATCGGTAGTCGCGGATTTAACCCCACTTGGATGCTGTTGGTATTGCCGGAAACGCTCACTTCTAAACCTTGTGATGCCTCGGTAATCTGCAAGTTTTCCCCCGTGGTTTTTAGTTTGAGGTTTTGGTTGCTATCCTCTCGGATAATTTTTATCTGATTTAATATCTCTACCCCCGGTTTCTCGACGATCAGGAATTGATTTTCTTCTAGCTTAAGATCCTGTTGAGCCATCCGGATATTACCGGAAATAATTGTCGATTCCACTAAGTCATCTCTCACATTATTACCGGTTATAATCGGTCGCTCAAATCTAACATTATTAACTTTAATATTGCGCCAAAAAATAGGCTGTTCTTTATCTTGAGAAAGTTGTAAATTAACGTCGATCGCTTGTTGTATTTCTAATTTAAATTCGGTGGTGCTGAGATTAAATTCGAGGGGAATATCCTCTTTTTTTTGGGGTAAATTAGCAATTTTATAACCAGATAGAGTTATTTTAATCGGGTTGCCGCTAGGGTTAAATGATAAATTTACTGGTTGAGAATTTGGCTGCAAACTAAAAGCCAAAAGATTATTAAAAGGCGCGTATTTGAGATTTTTAACTCTAGTTTCCTTTTGTAAACGGAGTTCTTGCAGGATAAAATCCGCCGTCGGGGTAATTGTTAAAGTGCTATTTTCCCGGATTGATTCAATTTCTAGTCGCTCTCGTTTATTCAGTTCGGGATCTGCAAGACTGCTAAAGGTGCCAGCGAGGGTAAATTTTTTCAGTCCCGATAGATCTATTTGGGAAAGATTATAGACATCTTTGAGCAATAAACTTTCGTTTTCTTGACAGGTAAAACTAAAGCTTTTTACCAATAAATTGCCTTCAAAGTTTTGTTTAACTGGGATAATTCCCCAAAAAATTGACAGGAAAACCAGTGCTAGAGTAACTATAAAAACTGTGCAAAACTTGAGATTTTTCCTAATAAATCGCCAGAAACTTTTAAAATTATGCTTGGACTTCATTTTAGCCACTGGGGATTATGTTCAAAAGTTATATTAATCGGGGCATTTCTGGGAGGAGCATCATCTTGTTCTAATAAAGCTTTGACTCGCAATTCGTACAATCCCGCCTTAGCCAGTTTACCATCAGAAGTACGACCATCCCAAGTAAAGAAAATTTCTCCTTTTGGTTGCCAGTTAGGGCGAGAAGTCTCATAGATAACCTCGTTGTTCTGGAGGATTTGTAATTCTTTGATCTGGCTACGCACATTAGAAAAGAGGACGATATCATAGGTTTTTGCCTGATTAAAAATAACTGGCAAATAGATCAATTTACCGTCACTGATAGAGGCCGTGGCCCGCAGACTTTCAAGGGCGATATCTTCGCGATCAATAACATAGTTAGACCATTTAAATTGATAGCGAGAACCTTGGGGACGCAAGGTGAGGGGATCGAGTTGATAATTTTTTGGCACAGAACGCACTATCACTTTCGGCGCTCGGTTATTACGACTAGGTACTTCCAACTTTAGGGAGTCAGTCATCTCCCGAATCCGGCCGATAGAAAGGGAAATAAGACTAAAACTGCCCGCAATATCGATCGGAGCTATTCCCTCACAGCGCTTATCATTATCTCTCTGGATATAGTTGCTAGATCTAGTATTTCCTGTCCCACAGTTTTGAGCTTGAATAGGGAAGAACGAGACCAAAATAAGACTAAGAATTGTTAAGTTGAGGGCAATAAATGATTTTTTCATGGTACAACCACCTGCCATTGAGCTAATTTTTGGAGAACTCGATCGATTGGGTAAGCGAAACCGATACCGGAAGAATCGATTTGGGACTCGTTAATCGTTTTAAACATCAATCCGATCACCCGCATTTCCTGATCGAATACTGGACTACCAGACCCCCCCACGGCCAGACTCACATCGATTAATAAATTGCCGCTACTAGACTGAATGCCGATGGTAATCGCCTCGTACTTCGACCAATCTTTTGATTCAGGATGTCCGATGATAGAAATCGGTGTTTGTGGGTTAATTTCGCCTTGATGAAAGGTTAAAGGACTGATATCGTCTGGTAAACCCGTGACTTCCAGCAAAGCTAAATCCAAGTTTTCTTGGGGTTGGGTGATGTGAATTATTTTAGCCACTACACGATCGCGCGGGAGGTTGGGTAGATTTTCGCCGTAATAGGGTTCCACTTCCAGATTATCGCCCCTCTGTTCCGTGTCGCGATCGACCACCACATGACGATTAGTGATAATCCACACCGTTGTTCCCCGGCGTTTGACCACATAACCCGTACCGTAGGCAGTCCCCTTGGCGTTACCGGTAAAGACAACACTGATTTTAACGATCGATCGCTTGATCCGAGTGAGGGGATCCTCTTGGCGTAAATATTCGGTATTATTCAAAGCGATGATCTGCTCCGGTTGTTGCTGCAAGGATAACAAGCGCCGGGCCTCTTGCAGGTTATTGCTGGCAAATTCAAACTTCGGATCGATTTTCGTCGCCTTCTCGAACTCAGCGATCGCTGCCTCTAGCTTGCCCTGTTCCTGTAGGAGCAGACCCAAATTATTATGGGCAAGGGTGTGAGTGGTAGTAGGAGTCCCAGTAGTATCATCTGGTAAATCTAAGGCCCTACGGTACATTTCCTCGGCTTCCGTCAGTTTATTCTGGTCCCACAGCACGTTACCGAGACCGATGTAGGCAGGGGCAAGCTTATCATCAAGAGCGAGCGCCCTACGGTACATTTCCTCGGCTTCCGTCAGTTTATTCTGGGCCCTCAGCACGAGACCGAGATTGTTGTAGGCATAGACAAACTTATCATCAAGAGCGAGCGCCCTACGGTACATTTCCTCGGCTTCCTTCAGTTTTTTCTGGGCCCTCAGCACGTTACCGAGATTGTTGTAGGCAGGGACATACTTATCATCAAGAGCGAGCGCCCTACGGTACATTTCCTCCGCTTCCGTCAGTTTTTTCTGGGCCCTCAGCACGATACCGAGATTGTAGTAGGCAAAGACATACTTATCATCAAGAGCGAGCGCCCTACGGTACATTTCCTCCGCTTCCGTCAGTTTTTTCTGGTCATACAGCAAGTTACCGAGATTGTAGTAGGCATAGACAAACTGATCATCAAGAGCGATCGCCCTACGGTACATTTCCTCCGCTTCCGTCAGTTTTTTCTGGTCATACAGCAAGTTACCGAGATTGTAGTAGGCATAGACAAACTGATCATCAAGAGCGATCGCCCTACGGTACATTTCCTCGGCTTCCTTCAGTTTTTTCTGGTCCGACAGCACGTTACCGAGATTGTTGTAGGTTTCTGGAAGTTTTGGATCGAGAGCGAGAGCTTTTTGACAGAAAATCGGTGCTTCGTCTAACTTATTTTGACGGAATAGCGCAGCGCAGAGATTGCTAAAAGCCACAGCACTGTTAGGATCAAGCTGAATAATTTGTCGCCAGATTCTTTCGGCTTCCGGGTATTTTTTTTGCGCTTGAGCGGTTTCACCCTGTTGCCATAACTGCTCTAGTGTTTGTGCCACTGTTGTCGGCGGCATGATCATCAATGCCAAAGTTAACACCCAAGCCAGCCGCACCACTTTCATAAGCTGATTAAAAATATTCCATCTATAGGTTAACAGATAGCAATGGAGTCAGGAACATTGCTGCATCTTAGTCGGTTAAGTAGGGGTTTGCGGCAAAAAGTACGGGCGAAGCATTCGGATAGAAAATCTCCGGTTTTACCGATAGGTTATTGCCCGAATGCTTCGCCCCTACAGGACGCGGAACCATGAAGACGCAAGGTTTTGAACCACGATTCTCTCAAAATCTTGCACCTGTTTCGCGAAACAAGACCCTAAAACCCTTACTTCGTCTATATTTCACCATTATTCAGCAAGCCCTAAGTATATCCATAACTTATACTTTTTAATAGCAGAACCGACTGAAGAGCAATATTTACCTATTCAGGTATTAGATACCCTAGCTGATTCATCTCCCAACCTAACTGAGTTGGCTGCTGATAAACCTTTTTTAAAGTGTTAATATCCCGGCTAGAAATCGGGGCAATATCTCTAGTTTGAGCGAAATACATCACATCCGTCTCTAGGGGACTATGACCCCAAATTCCCAAAGCGTGACCTAATTCGTGCCGCGCTGCCGCTAAGGCCGACCGATCGGCTAAATTAGGACTAATCTGGATACTCATCCGATGAGTTAAGCGATTTTCCTTGACAAAAATCTCGTATTGTGTTATGGCAGAACGCACCCGGGGCAGTTCTAACTTACCCGTTTCGGGATTAAAACGGACTCCCGACGGCGGTAACTCTCGTTTAATGAGGATATCGGCCAATTCTGCCCGATTTACCAACTCCATCGGCAAATACTGCCCCCATTCAGCGATCGCCTGTTGTACCAAACTCAGCCAAGAACTGCGATCGCTGTGAACATAAATCTTCACGGGAAATTGCGACCAAATCAACGCCCCCACGGGGCTGATTTCCACAGCATCAAAATAATCCCCGGACTGGTTTTGCTCTTGCCATTGGGCTAAATTAGCGGGTAAAGGATGGGTTTTTAACTCTGGTAGCGATCGACTGTCGGCAATCAAAGAATAGGAAAACAGCAAAAGACTCGCCAAGGCTGCGAGTCCTAGAAAAGAGAACCGACCTCTTAGCATTTAGCGATTTAACCAGCCGGCGCTCAGTACAATAGTTAGGGTGATAAATACCGTCCCCAACGCCCAAGTCACCTGATTTAAGGTTTTTTCCGCCGTTTTTGCGCTGGTAAAAATCTGTGATTGGCCGCCAATACCGCCAATACCATCCCCTTTGGGACTGTGTAATAACACCAAAATCGCCAGAAAGGCCGCCGCCAGCGCCCAAATAATCTGTACTACCAGCACCACTGTCATGATTATTACTCTCTATTTTCCATTACAAAGTATAGCAGTTATCATCAGTTATCAGTTATCAGTTATCAGTTATCAGATGTAAGTTTTAAATTTTTATGGCTCTCTCGGAAATTGGCTGAAAAATGTTCATTATCTTACATTCAAAGATGCCCTACGCCCTTTCTTCGATAAGATTTGCTGATCAGCATAACTACAAGAGAGCGGTCTTTATTGGTCATTTTTCTGCTAATTAGGGCTTGCTGAATAATGGTGAAATATAGACGAGGTAAGGGTTTTAGGGTCTTGTTTCGCGAAACAGGTGCAAGATTTTGAGAGAATCGTGGTTCAAAACCTTGCGTCTTCATCGTCCCGCGTCCTGTAGGGGCGAAGCATTCGGGCAATAACCTATCGGTGAAACCGGAGATTTTCTATCCGAATGCTTCGCCCGTACTTTTTGCCGCAAACCCTAATTAGCCAATTTTTTAATTATTTCCACTGATTACTGATTACTGATTACTGATCACTGTTAAAGCGAGATGCGGACGGGAGTGCGACTGGCTTTAATTTCCACTTCGGCCGGTTTAATCAGCGATCGCCCGGTCATTTCTATCGGGACGGGAATAGAGAGAATTTCCAGGATAGTGGGGGCAATATCGGCTAAACGACCATCATCCCGCAGCTGCACATCGCCACCGTGGCCGGGTATTTTTCTTCCTTCCCCTTCAATTAAAATTAAAGGAACGGGATTAGTCGTGTGGGCCGTCCAAGGATTACCCGACTCATCCACCATCGTTTCAGCGTTACCGTGGTCGGCAGTGATTAACACTGTTCCCCCCAATTTATTGACGCTACTTAACAACTTAGCCAAGCATAGATCCACCGTTTCCACTGCTTTCATGGCCGCGTCTAAAATGCCCGTATGACCCACCATATCGGGGTTAGCGTAATTGACTACCACGAGACTATAGATCCCCTGTTTGATCGCCGCAGAGACCGCTGCTGTTACCGCGGCTGCCGACATGGCCGGAGCTTGGTCATAGGTGGCGACTTTTGGACTGGGGATTAATTCGCGCACTTCTCCCTCAAAGGGTTTTTCTAACCCCCCATTAAAAAAGTAGGTGACGTGGGGATATTTTTCGGTTTCCGCACAACGAAACTGTTTTAATCCCTGTTGAGCGATCACCTGTCCTAAAATATTATTTAAATTCTGGGGAGCAAAGGCCACATCTACCGGTAATTTCGGATCGTATTGGGTGAAAGTAACAAAACTAAGCGGAGAAATTAAATCTCGATCGAAATCTTCAAAATCGGGCATAGTCAGGGCATAACATAACTGTCTAGCTCGATCGGGACGGAAATTATAGAATATCACCCCATCGCCCGCTTCGATCGCCCCCGGGGCAATTCTGGTGGGGGGAATAAATTCATCGGTAATATTTTGATCATAAAATGCCTGTAATACTTCAGTAATCGATCGCCCGTCAATACCTTGATCACTGGTCATCACGTTATAGGCTTTTTCCACCCGATCCCAACGGCGATCCCGATCCATGGCATAATAACGGCCACTAAGAGTCACCAGGCGACCGAGTTTGATTTTATTAATATGTTCTTGAATCCGTTTAATAGCTGGCATTCCGTCAGTGACATTAGTATCGCGACCATCGGTGATGACATGAATGCAGACATCGCTAATCCCTTGCACTTTCGCTAAGTCTAATAATCCCAGTAAGTGATCGAGATGGGAATGGACTCCCCCCTCGGAACATAAACCAATCAGGTGTAATTTGCTTTTTTTAGGGCTAATCTCGGCGCAGAGTTTTAATAAAGCCTGATTTTGTTGAATCGAACCATCTTCGATCGCATCGGAAATCCGTACTAACTCTTGTGGTACAACCCGCCCCGCTCCGATATTCAGGTGGCCAACTTCCGAGTTACCCATCTGTCCTTCTGGTAGTCCCACATCCTTAGCGGAGGTGCGGATTAAGGTGTGGGGATAAACTTCCCAGAGACTATCCATAATCGGGGTTTTCGCCATTGCGATCGCATTATCCGACCTTTGCGGGCGATAACCCCAACCATCAAGGATAACCAGCACGACTGGGGATATAGGTGCGTGGGTCATGATATACAGTCCTAAATTAAGAGTGGATTTCCATGCACTAAGATAATATCATCGAAACTTCAATTGATCACCGGTGTCGGGGCGATCGACCCCCTAATGTCAGCAAATGATGGGTATGTCTCAAAAAAACGAAACAACTGCTTTAATAATCGCTCTTTTAGCCACTGCGGGCATTTTAGGTGGGGGTTACTTCTGGCTACAAAGTCAATGTGCTGCGGGTCAAGAATTTTTTCTCTGTGGCAGCAGTAAAAGTCCGCAAAAATCCCCAACATCGGGAAGTGCCTCCTCTCCCCTACCCCCTCCCCCTTTACCCCAGCGAGTGGTCAGTTTTGCCCCACCGACTTCTATCCCCAGTGGCACGACAATTCGCATTAACGGCTCCACCAGTATGGTACAGATTAATCAAGCCTTAAAAGCCGCTTTAACGGCCAAATTTCAGGGGGTAGAGGTATTGACAAATGCTCAAGGATCTGATAAGGGATTAGAGGAAGTGGCCCGGGGGGCGATCGATATTGCGGCGGTGTCACGACCTTTAACCGAGTCGGAACGCTCTCAGGGATTGGCTTCTAGTCCGATTGTTCGAGATGCGATCGCTGTTGTAGTGGGAGTAAAAAATCCCTTTGCGGGGGGGTTAACCACTGCCCAAGTTAAAGATATTTTTACCGGAAAAATCACCTCTTGGTCGGAGGTGGGAGGTTCTGCAGCTACTATTCAAGTGATTAATCGTCCTCCGATTAGTGGCACTTATCAAAGTTTTCGTCAGGAAGTCCTGCAAGGGGGGGAATTTGGTAGGGGAACTAATTTTAAAATGATGGAGAGGGATGCCACCACCCCAATCTTGCGAGTTTTAGGACTGAATGGCATTAGTTACGCGACCTATAGCCAAATTGCCGACCAAAAAACCGTCAGGGCGCTCGCTGTGGACGGAATTTCAGCCAGTGAACCTAATTATCCCTGGCAGCGTACCCTTTACTACGTTTACAAAGAACCTGCTAGTGAAGCAGTCAAAGCTTTTATGGGTTTTGTGGCCTCTAGTGATGGTCAAGAAGCGATTTTTCGGGCCAATGAAGATCTACAAAAGTAGTCAGCGAGAATATCTGAAAATCTGGGAAATTTTACCTAAAATGTCGGATGAATGCCCCCGCTACATTTTTCGACTGTATAAAGACTAGACACCTCCAATTCTAATTAGCTAGAATTGCCCCAAGGCCCGCTAATTGTTATTGTGAGATTATGACTGGGAGACAAAAAAACCCTACTTATACTCTTTGGGACACAGAGAGTCTGCCTCGGTGATAGGAAACTATTACGCCAGTTAGTGCCTTCTTTAGGGAAGAGCAAAACCTGCGGAGGCTGAGTAAGACCAAAGCTAAGGAACCACTTGGCGGAGGCATTGGCCGATGAAAGAGGAAGCCCTCGCTTTTAGCGACGAGTATGTCACTATTACCAGACTAATTGAAGGTGAAGAATTAAGCTATGAACAAAAATCGTCTGAATGAGATTGAATTCCATCTTAAACTGCTTTATGAACAGAAGTATGATATCGAGACTGCTCTAATTTTGGCCTCCCCAGGGGAACAGACTAGGTTGCGACAAACAATTCAAATTCAAATCAGTCCTCAAATTGGGAAATATGAGGAAGAATACTGGCAAATTATCGCTAACCAGTCCAATCTAGGTGAAATTTCAGAATCTGAAGCGGAAGTTGTTGTTGCTGAATTTGTGAAAGGAGTCGGACAACTTCAGGGAGAAAATGCAGAAGTTATAGAATATTTGCAAAAAATCCTTGCTAAAGTCGAAGAACCTGACTCTACAGCCGCCGCTAAACTTGAAACGGTTATTTCTTCGATTCCCCCTTTTGTGGGAATTTCCATAAAAACTGAGTTGGATATAAAAAACTTTTTAAATCGCTATTTTCCTACTTTGATGAAGGCGGTGCAACGCCTAAAAAAGTAGAAGTTCTAAATTCATTCTTTGCTTCCCAAAATGTATCGAGAAGTGAATTAATGACTTATTTGGTTCAGAATGATAATCTTGAAAGTATTTCTCTGGATTCTTTGAGAAATTTTGATTTTCCTAATATTTCTCAAGAAAGTGTCCGAAAGGCTTATCAAGATGCTTTGCCTACTGATGCGGATTTATGGGATTTAGCAGAAGGAAACACAGAAGAAATTTTGAAGAAATTAGCTGAGTTTAGAAAGCTTTTTCAGTTTTTTCAAGGTTTAAGTCAGGATAAAGATTTACCCAAAGAATTTCGTGAACTATTTGAGAAGACAGCGAGTGAATTAGCCGTAAAAAAGCATGATGAAAATGTAAAATATCTTTCGGAAAATAAACTTCAGTCCTATCTAATTGCAACGCTTTATCCTAATGAAAATAATGGTAATCAATTTTTATTAAATGCCTGGTTGATTGTAGATGATTTAATTGGAGATTTATCAAAATTTCAATCTCTGCTAGATAAAAATGAGCAACAAATAGGCAAAATTTGTAATTTAAATGAGGTTTCTTTAGAGCTTAGTAAATTTCTTGAAAAAGCCTTACGTTTACTTAGGGGTAAGAATTATTGCTTAACAATAGAGTTTTTCTTACCGACAGATTTGATGGGAATGGAAATAGACCGTTGGAAGATTAGTGATCCTGTAGATGATGACATTACTTTGGGGATAAAATATCCGATTCGGTTGCGATCGCTGGAGCGTCTTAATCTACGTTATTTAGATCATTATTTGTCTCAATGGCGTGAGTCTTGGCATAAAGTTAGAAAACTTTTAGAAAACAAACCTAATCAAGATTGCTTTGAAACGCTTTCGGCAATAGAAAATTTTAATTGGAAAGTATTGAAAGTTAACTTAAACAAAAAAATTGGACTAAAGGTTACTTGTCATCATCCCAAATCTATTCAAAAAGATTTATTTAAGGCAATTTTACAAGCGACAACTCCTCTAGCAATCTGGACAAGAACGGATATTCTTAACTTAGATCAGGTGACAGCAATTGATGAAGTCCTTACGTCTCAACCACTTTGTCATCTATGCGAATCGGTGAGGCAAACCAGAGAAAAGGCCGATGCTCAGACGGGAGAACATTTAGGGCATCATTTAGCTTTACTTTGGGAAAATCCCTATCGCCTAACGCCTGATATAATGCGTGAATTAATTCAGACTGGACAATAACACATTGGAGGTTTTAACCATGACGGACTGGAAAATTTTTAAGGGAAATAGTAAACCCCATGATGGGATTGATCGTTTGCCTGCTCCTCCTGTGTGGCGTAGGTTTAGGGGGGCTGATGAGACAATTGCCGCAGAGATTAAGGAACGTTGGCAAGCTTTTTGTTTGGAGTTAGTCGTCAATGAACGGGATCAAGAACGGGGGGAAAGTTTTCGTATTCATTCGGATAATAGTGACAAGAGAAATAGTGTTATTAATATGGTCAATGCGGCTTTATATCTAAGGCGACCTTTATTAGTGACGGGAAAACCTGGAACGGGTAAGACTTCTTTAGCCTATGCGATCGCCTATGAATTAAATTTAGGGCCTGTTTTGCCCTGGTATATTACGGCTCGTTCGACTCGACAAGAAGGTTTATATCGTTATGACGCGATCGCTCGTTTACAAGATGTTCAAATGAAGGATGAAAATAAAGATATTGGACGTTATATTCAGCTTGGCCCCTTGGGAACAGCGTTATTACCTGCGAGTCGGCCTCGTGTTTTATTGATTGATGAAATTGATAAGAGTGATATTAATTTACCCAATGATTTACTCAATTTATTTGAAGAAGGCGAATTTGAAATTCCTGAATTATCCCGTATTGCGAAAGAGATAGAGCGGGTCGAAGTCCGTTCCTATGATGGCATGGATGTCCCGCTTTTGAATGGACGGGTGTGTTGTGATAATTTCCCTTTAATTGTGTTAACGAATAACGGTGAACGGGATTTTCCGCCTGCTTTTTTGCGTCGTTGTTTACGGTTAAATATGCCCTATGATCCTGATGCAACGGCCTTGAAAGAAATTGTGAAAGCTCATTTAGGGTCGGATGTGGTGACTCAGGATGAGGACAAAGTTGAGCAGTTAATCCAAAAGTTTGTAGAATTACGAGATGGGGGGGATATTGCGACCGATCAATTGCTAAATGTGATTTATATGGTCACTCGTGAGTTTAAGCCTGAGCAGTCCGATGAGGAGGATTTAGTTAAGGTTTTGATGAAGTATTTAAGCAGTGGTGAAGACAGATGATTGATGCTCTGATTACGGCTCTGAATCAGGAGTTAGCGTTATCGGCAAAGGAAATTGCTGATCTTCTTTGGCTGGCGATGCAAGTTACTAATGAGCTTGATTCCCCCCCACCTAACTTAAACAAGGAAGAGATAGACTCAGAAAGCGTGAACAGAGGCGATTCAGCGCGGCTAGATAATGGGCAAAATAGAGATAATCCCGATTCAAAAGGAAAATCTCGAAAAAAGAAGGATGAAAATGAGCCAAAAGCGGGTCTTTATCCTCGTCGTTCATCGGATTTTTTGGACAGTTCGGGTTTAAGGTTTAAGGTTCCCGACGCGCCTGCTTTGCGTGAGCCGTTGAAGTTGGCAGGGGCCTTAAAACCGTTGATGCGTCGTTTGCCCACTGGTACGGATTTAGTTCTAGATGAGGAGGCGACGATTGAACGCATTGCGGCGGAAGGAATTTGGCTACCTGTTTTGCGACCAACTCTTGAACCCTGGTTAGACTTGGAGTTGGTGGTTGAGGAGGGAATTTCGATGCAGATTTGGCAACAGGCGATCGCGGATTTAGAACGTTTACTCAAAAACTATGGCATTTTTCGGGATGTGCGGGTCTGGGGTTTATTAACGGACAAGCATAAACAGGTGCGGATTCGTCGGGGCATTGGGTCGCAGGCGAAGGGTCAATCGTGGCGGAGTCCAGCCGAGTTAGTTGATCCGACGGGACGGCGATTAATCTTGGTGGTGAGTGATTGTGTGTCCTCGTTATGGCGTAAGGGCAAATTAGCGGCGGTGTTGGAACTTTGGACTAAACAGGGTTCGATGGCGATCGTGCAGATGTTGCCTAAGTGGTTATGGAAACGGACAGCATTGGGTCGAGCTTCAGAGGTTTTGTTGCAGGGTTTGTTGCCTGGGGATTTTAATCAGCAGTTGATGGTTCGGCAGGTTTCTCTGTGGGAAGATTTAGAGGAAGTACAGGGGGTCAAGGTTCCTGTTTTTTCGTTGGAAGTGGAACGGGTAGCAATTTGGGCGCAAATGTTGTCGGGAAGGAGTGTTTGGGCGACGGGTTATCTGTTTAAGTTAGAAGATATGGGGGTTAGTCAGGCTGAGAGTTTATTTAATCTAAATTCGGGGGACTTAACGGCAGAGGATCGGGTACAAGGTTTTCGAGTGACGGCTTCACCAATGGCGCGAAAGTTGGCAGGTTTATTGGCGGCGGCTCCGATGATTAGTTTACCGATTGTGCGTTTAATTCAGGAGACTTTGTTAAGGGAGTCTCAACAGGTTCATGTGGCTGAAGTGTTTTTGGGAGGGTTATTAGAGCCTTTATCAGTAATGGATTTAGAGGCTAATCCTAACGATGTTTTATACGAATTTATGGATGGAGTTCGGGATTTATTGGTTGATTCGGTTCCGTCAGGTTATGTGTTAAATGTGATGGATGAGGTGTCGAAATATGTGGCGAAAAGGGTAGGGTTATCGTTACAGGATTTTGCGGCGGTTTTAAGAAATCCCCAGGCGATCGCGGCTCAGGAAAATGCAAGTAATTTTGAGTATTTTGCAACGGTTACGGCTCAAATTTTGAGAAGTTTAGGAGGAGAATATGAAAAAGTTGCTGACGAGCTAGAAAGCAACAAACAAAAAGATATTCAAGAAGAGCTAGAGACTATTCCTAATATTGAATATCAACTGGGAGGGACTTTACCAACAGATTCAACTACTTATATTAAACGTAAAGCCGATGATCAACTTTATGAGGCGATAAAAACAGGAAAGTTCTGTCTTGTACCGGGGCCTAGACAAACGGGAAAAAGTAGCTTAATAGTTCGAGCTGCACAACGGTTACGAAGCGAAAATTTTGCTTGTGGCTGGGTTGATTTTTCTAGAATAATTTCAATAGTGCGTGAAGATAATTCGCAACAATGGTATTACGATTTAATATATGAACTCACTCGCTCGTTTGAACTAAGAGAACACTTTGATTTTAGAAATTGGTTGCAAAGTCAAAAAAATTTATCGCCCCCACAAATATTTACTAAATTTATTGAAGATATTTTACTAAGAGAAATTTCCGATCCAATTATAATCTTTATGGATGACTTTGATTGTCTTTTATCGTTAAAATCAGATTTGATGAGAGATGATTTCTTTTCTCTATTAAAAGTGTTATATGAAAGGAGAAATTTTGAAAATAAATATAATCGTCTAAATTTTGTATTATCTTTTATTTATTTGGATTCTGAATTGATTCAAAACAAATTATATGTTTCTCCTCCTAGTATGAATGCAATAATCAATCTAGACAATTTTTCCTATGAAGAAGCTCTACCTTTAGCACAAGGACTAAGGGAAAAAACAAGCAATCCCGAAAAATTACTAAGAGAAGTTTTATGGTGGACAGGAGGGCAACCTTTTTTAACTCAAAGAATATGCCATTTGATTCAAAAATTACAAGATTATGTGCCAGAAGGAAATGAAAAAATCTGGTTAGAGGAGTTAGTCAGAAATCAAGTAATCGATAACTGTCAAAAGCAAGATAATCTTGAGCACTTTGCAAATATACAAAGCATTTTGAATAACAAAAGAAAAGCAAACGAATTATTAAGAGCATACCGAACTATTTTATTACAAGAAGAGCATGGTGATAAAAATAATGAAATCATTGACATATTGACAAACCTAGCAGGAATAGTCGTTAGAAAAAATGGCAAACTTCAAGTTGCCAATAGAATTTATGCTGTAATTTTTAATTTGGAATGGATTGAAACAACATTAGCAAGAATTGAACCTTACTCAACATATTACATAGAACGTCCTCCAATAGAAAATATGTGTTATGAAGAAATTTTAAAAGATGGTTGTTTGCTTCGTATTAAAGCACCTCACCAAATGGGAAAAACCTCCCTTCTGCACAAAATCTTAGATCATGCTAAAAAACAAAACTATATGACCGTATTGATTGATTTTCAGTCACTTGATAGAAGTATTTTTGACAATCTAGGAACTTTTTTAAAATGGTTTTCTTTGAGTATTACCAATTCTCTATATTTACCAAATAAGATGAATGAATACTGGGATGAAGATTTGGGAATTCGTTTTTCTTGCTCTATCTATTTTAGCGAATATGTTTTAAATGAAATACAAACACCTTTAATTTTATGCTTAGACGAATTTAGTCTGATTTTTGATTATCCTGATATTGCTGGAGATTTTTTACCCTTATTACGAGGTTGGTATGAAGAAAGTAAAATTAGTAAACAATGGAAAAACTTAAGATTAGTTCTTAGTTTATCTACGAAAATGTATAGTCCTCAGCCCATTAACACTTCCCCCTTTAACGTTGGCTATGTAATTAACTTACCAGAGTTTAATCATGAGCAAGTTGAGAGTTTAGTGCGGGCGTATGGCATTAATTTAAGAACGTCTCAAGTAGCTAAACTTATGAATGCAATAGGAGGACATCCGTATTTAATTCAAGTGGCATTAAAAGCTCTTTGTGATTACAATCTGAGTTTAGAGCAATTATTAGAAAAAGCTTCAACAGAAGAGGGATTTTATAGTGATCATTTGCGGCAAAAACTATTAACTCTTGAGCAATATCCCGAATTAAGAGAGGCTTTGAAACAGGTTATTGCCCAAAAAAATCCAATCAGATTAGAACCCGTTTTAGCTTATAAATTGGAAGCTTTAGGTTTAGTCGTATTTACTAGAAATGAAGTTACTATTCGTAATAATTTATATCGGTCATATTTCCAAGATACTCTTTTTACTTCGTAACAATGCGATCTCGTAAATTTTTCTACTGAAAAAATAAGGTATCTTTAAACTCCCATTCGTAAATGGGATCAATCATTCAAAATCCAAACTTAAGCCAACTTATTTGTGTTCAAGTTTAGGGGCGATCTCGTTTTGTGGTGAGTGATTAGGTGATCGCTTTTTTTGGAGGAATAAAAAGTAATTCATTGGTCTATTTCTGATTCAAATCAATTCCTGCAATGACAGGCAAAGCATGACCTAACTTTAATCCCACTAAAACCCAATCCTCCAGGGTAGAACGTAACTCAACCTGACACTCTGCAAAAGTATTTCCAAAAGCAATGATCCCGTGGCAGTTAGGAATTGTACCAACATAACTACCATCTTCTAACTGTTCAATTTGGGAAATAGTCAGAGCTTCTTGGATATAATCACTTAAAGCGTAGCGAACTAACATTAGTGTTACTCCATTTAGTTATATGCTTCAAACTAAGCAATAACTGGCTTAGTTTGACTGATATAAAATATCTTTTCCCAAAGCGATTGCGGTTGATATTTTTGGAAAAGACGCGATCGCTTATGCCATTGAAATATTAGTTGAGCAGTCAAGCTATAGTTAGCCAACGAACAAAAAACAGAGTTTGGATTGTCAAACCCTTAATAAAAACCCTAATCAACCGACTTATTCCTTATCTTCTCATTAGTTAAAGTGCGATCGCTGTCTGACAGGAGGTTCTAAGAAGATGATCGCTGTTCGATCGCAAAACAGGTGAGCTAATGCTGGCGGCCGCTAAACGAGAAAAAGAAGGCTGGATAGACGGCGAATCCGCCGAGAAATTTTCTTGTGAGGATTTGCGGATGATCGATCGAGAGTGGTTAGCGGCTTCCGGTGGCCAGTTTGGCTTTTCTGTACAATTGGCTATCTACAAGCAGACAGGCAACTCGATCGGCGACTATAATGATGAAGCGTGGCAACGTTTTGGGGACGCAGTAGTTTCTTTCGCTCGCGCTGCGGCTTGTGAATTGTAGCATATAAAGCGTTTCGCAGTTTTTCCAAACTCCGATCCTACAGGGGTTCAACACGAGGTTATCAGGGGTTCCGCGATTCGATACCTGTCACCGTCACCCCAGGAGGGTAAATGCCATTTTCCCCTACATAATCTATGGTTTATAATTACGATAGATATTAACCAGCGCAAGTTAGGAGTAAATACTTGTCAAAAAAGAAATTTCGTAAATCTGTTGAAAGCATTCGTTATCAAATTCTGATCCATCATCAAAAAATTGCCAATGAGGAACAAAAAGAATCCCCCGATGAAAACTTAATTAATTACTAGAAAAGAGAAATTAAAGGTTTAGAAAAAAGTTTATCTAGAGCAGAAAAGCGATTAAACAGAGGAAAATAAGCAATGATTTCAAACACTGAAAAACCCTTGAAAGTCAACTCTACCTTGGCCACTCTATTATCTGAATTAGGTGAAGAATGCGAGGCGGTTTTATTCTTACTAAGTCAGCTTAAATTACCAAGCCTAACTGATGACCAAAAAGGGGATATTTTGGCAGAATTAATAGGCTCAATTACTCACTTGCACGTTCATACCGAAAATTTACCTGATTTAATTGGGGATGAAATTTTAGCTTTGCCAGATGATCAATAATGTTATGATGATTCTTTGTTCTCTGGTTCAGTAGTAGTAGGTTGGGTTGAGGCACGAAACCCAACACAAAGCCTATAATTGTTGGGTTTCACTCTGTTCAACCCAACCTACATAACTTATCAAATCAAACAAATTCGTAATCTAATTTTAAAATATAAATTAGGAGGGAAAGATGAAAATTCGCTATGAATTAATTATTTATTGGAGTGAGGAAGATCAAGCTTTTATTGTTGAAGTTCCAGAATTAGCAGGATGTATGGCAGATGGAGAAACCTATCAAGAAGCTGTACAAAATGCTGAACTTGTTATTCAAGAATGGATTGAAACTGCAAAACAACTAGAACGAATCATTCCTGAACCAAAAGGACGACTATTATTTACCTAATGATAAAGTTTCTCTCGCTGCGACTTGTGAATCGTAGCATATAAAGCGTGTCGCAGTTTTTGCAAAATCCGACATTTAAAGAATGAACAGGAGTCGCCAGCTTAAATCTGAATTGACGATTGTGTAGGAGCGTTCATAAAACGCACCGTCCCAACTTTACCCGCGTCATCAAAGACAATAAGTTAAAATAAACAATATCTAATCAAACAAAGGCTAAATACCATGGCATCAATCAAAGGAACCGTTAAAAATGGTCTTGTTTACCCCAACGAAGCGATCGCAGACCAAGAAGGAAAATCCGTCATCATCACCATTATCGAACCCAACCCAAATATTCCATCAACCGATGAATTATCATGGGATGAATCATCATGGAATAGCGAAGATTGGGATCAATTTGATCAACTCATCGAAAAATGTACCATAGATACCGGAATTGTAGATTTAGCCCATCAGCATGATCACTACATTCATGGAACTCCCAAAAGAGAATCCTATCCATAATGAAAGTATTTATTGATACAGCGGCTTGGATCGCCCTTGTTAACCAACGAGATGATTTACATTATCCCACCCTAGAAGCCAGCAAAAAATTACGCCAGGCACAATCTACTTTGATTACAACCGAATTTGTCCTGTTAGAAGTTGCTGATGGACTATGTAATTTATCGACTCGTTCCAGTGCAATCAACTTTATTGAGAGCTTGTATCGATTGCCAAAATTGAAAATCATTCAACTTGATCAAAGCTTATATCAAAAAGGCTGGCAACTTTATAAACAACGTCTTGACAAGGAATGGAGTCTAACCGACTGTATTAGTTTTGTTGTCATGAAACAGGAAATTATTACACAAGCTTTTACCTCTGATCGTCATTTTGAACAAGCAGGATTTACGAAATTATTGTAAGATTGCATTATGTAAAATTTGTTTATGTAACAAAATACATCACCCAAACTTTTAAATTATTAGAAATCAACGATCCTAAATGAACTATCCAAAAATCGAGGACATCTTTAACAAAAAAAATTAACTAAAAATAAATATGCCTAAAACCACAATCCCAAAAGTAGGGGCGCAAAGAACCTGCACCCTCTGGATATCAAGGTAATTCCCCTGACGGTGGCTTCTAGCGGAACATTGCCCGCAGGGAACTAGAGAGTTGATTGGCTACCCGTGCTGCCACCAATCCCGAAAGGGCAGCGACTACCACTGTAGCAAGGCAGGTTAGCTGGGCTGCCCCCGGACCCCCCACCCCCAGCACCATCGCCACGGCGGTCAAAGGTAGGCGATAGCCGCCAGCAATACCGGCCGCTGCCCCCGCTGCACCGGCCAGATCCCCCGAAATTTCAAAGGTGGTGGCGAATACCCGGCCAGTGAGGTCGCCGATCGCCAGAAAAGGGACAAACACGCCGCCACAGCCCCCAGCTAAAACCGCAGCGGTAGTGGCCGCAGCCCGGAGCAGAGCTACCGCTAACAGATGGTAAGGAGTTGTTTCAATGTTTTCGGCCCAGACGATAGCGGCTCCCCCTGGTCCAAAAGCCGCTGCGGGGGTCGCCACCTGCCCGATCACGATCGCCAAGAATAGCATCACCAGGCCACCAATGAGGAGACGAGTGCCAGGCCTGTCCCGCAAGCCTCTGGCCCAGTAGATCGCCTCACCGGTGAGGGCTGTAATCGTGCCAGCGATCACTCCGATCAACAAAGTGGCAGCCACCGCATCCCCGAAGTCAGTCGGGGCAACCTGCGGCACCACCAGCCGGATCAGTTGCAGCTTAAAGGCATCGTTGACCCCCCATCCCACCAGTCCCCCAGCTAACATCGCTGCTACTCGCTCCGGGGTGATCGGAACCTGGCGTCGCTGACTCAACTCAAACATAAAGAAGCTGCCCACCAGAGGGATTCCCATCAGGGCAGAAACACTGGCCGCACCGCCACCGATGGCCAGGGGCCGCACCAGTTGACGCAGGGCTGGATTTATGCTACCCAACCAGGTCCCCGTTGCCACGCCAATATGAGCCGCCGGTGATTCTGTTCCCATGGGCGCACCCAGTCCAACAGTGGAGAGGATGGCCAAGGCCCGCAACGGTGCTAGATTCCAGGGGAAGCGCTCTTCGGCACCGGATGCGTTAACCACGTCACCGGTCAGATCGGCGCGAGCAATGTCATGGGGGAAGGAGTACCAGGCCATGAGAGAACCCCAGCGGCCAGAGGAAGTAGCCCCCCGGGGAGCTAAGGTCTGCACAGGTTGGCCCCTACCCAGTCCAAACAGGACTAGCACTGCTAAGGTAACGCCCACCAGAGGCAGCAGCAGTAGCCAGACGTTGCCTAGGCTAGAGGCAATCCTGAGGGTTTGCTTAATTGCCTCAGTCAGCAATACCGCGGCCAGAGAGCCGATCAAACCGCCGAGCAGGCCAGCAACAGCCCATGGGCCTACCCTGGTTAACAGAAGTTGTAGTTTGTTATTTAGCATCGCGCAAGGAAAGTTAAACTTTTATTTTTTCGATAGCAAGTCCATTTGAGTCCTCAAGCAAAACACCCTGAAAGTCTTTACCTAAAATGTCGGCTTGAAGGAACCCTCGGTTTCACCGATGAGGCTTCAGTCCGACCAG
This sequence comes from Microcystis sp. M144S2, assembly GCF_020246065.1. Classification (NCBI taxonomy): domain Bacteria; kingdom Bacillati; phylum Cyanobacteriota; class Cyanophyceae; order Chroococcales; family Microcystaceae; genus Microcystis; species Microcystis sp. M144S2. Next base: position 10,909 of record NZ_JADBTR010000018.1, on the reverse strand, counting down.
CATAGAACAGTGATGCAATTCAGACTTGAATTGCATCACTGTCCGATTATCACCTAATAAATATAGCAGTTTTCATCAGAATGAGGCATGGGCAAGAGGCTTAAACCCTTTGTTGGCAAAACTTGTCGATACCTCAGTAACGTGAAAAGTGCTATATATAATCGCTACAGCATCGAACAAGGACCGACAAAACCGAGTTTTCACGATATGCAAGAGCGACAAGAACAAGAACAGCGTTGGCAAGAAAAAATCAACAGATTAGAGCGACAGGCTAGAGATTTTATATCCAGATTGAACTCGGAATTTTAACAGAAAATTACTCGGAATTTCAATTTTAGGATTTGATCGCTCCGTCCTGCGTCTGGACTACCGATAAAATAACGGGTAATGGTTTCATCTGGGGGAATTCTCTCTAAAATTAACTTTTTGTCGGGTTGATTAAGGCACTCGATTTCTGCGGTAATTTCGAGCGACTACAGGAGAGTTCTTGGATAATTAATTTTTGAGAGTTTAAAAATGAGAAAAATAGGCATAAAATCTCTAAATAGAGAATTTAATTGATTAAAGCTCATTCTTGATTCTCCTGACGACCGAATACTGGCTACCTACTCCTCAACTAAGGGAAGATTTTTGATTTTTACAAGAGGTCTATACTTAATAGAACCGTAGATTAATAACATTGTCGTTAAAGTCATGGCCATAATTAGGGGAGCGATTTTGGCTAACCAGAAGGCCACGAAGATTATCCCGATTCCGTCAGCGAGTAAGATGGGTAAACGTGGCCCTATGCCATGGTCAATAATTTTTTCCGTGCTTGGCTGCAGTTGAATCTTGGCTAAACAATGAAACCAAATTTGACTGACTAAAACTATTAAGGACCCCCATCCTATCCAGAGGGCAGCCACATAAAAGCCCGATAATTCTAAAACAATTGTACTAACTGTGACGATAAAAAAGCGATCGAGGCGAGGATCGCTGGTTTTTTGCTGAAATTGGGCAATTTCTGCCAAGTCCACCGCTGCCATGCGTGCCTGTTCCATACACATCCCCAGGGTACCTAGGGCAAGAATAGCAGCGGATAGGTTTTCCGGTGAGAAGATTTGGGAGATTATGCCTAAACTAGCCGGAAAAAACAGTAAAAAAAGGATCGTTCGTCTCATCTATTCGGGGTGGGGTCGGATTAAGATAAGAAATGCTCTTGACTTGATCATTTCTGTAATGTCTTGTTTGCCTCCTTTTCAAAATGCTCTCCTTCTCACCCAAGCTTTAACCCATCGTTCCTATGTCAACGAACAGTCCCAATTGACGGAAAATAACGAGCGCCTAGAATTTTTGGGCGATGCGATTTTGGCTTTTTTGGTGGGCGAACTTTTGTATCAAAAATATCCCGCCATGAACGAGGCAGAATTAACTCGTTTGCGGTCAAATTTGGTCAAAGAAGAACAATTAGCGCAATTGGGCATCGAAATCGGCCTGGGGGAGTTAATGCGTTTAGGCAAGGGGGCAATTAAAGATCGGGGGCGATCAAATCCTACCCTATTAGCGGACAGTTTTGAAGCGATAATTGGGGCTTATTATCTAGATTCGGGGTTAAATGCGGTTAAAAACTATCTGCACCAACTTTTTATCCCTGTAGCCTCTCATTTAGTCTCTCAACAATCGGAATCGCCATCTTTTATCGATGCCAAAAATCTCTTTCAACAGTGGGCGCTGGCCAATTTCGCCTCTAATCCAGAATATGCGATCGTCGATGTTACAGGACCGCCCCACGCTAGGGAATTTACTGCCGAAGTGCGGGTTAATAATCTTCTCTACGGTACAGGTAAAGGTAAACGGAAACAGGATGCCACCAAAGCGGCTGCCGAAGATGCCTTAAAGCGCTGTCAATTGCAATAGTAAATAGGGCTAACCCTACTTATCTTAGGGGCCACCAATTAACTTTATCTCTGGTGGCACTGTACACTTCTTTTAAACCCTCGGCATCCAGTACCCGAATTAAATCCCCCGTCGATTCTGAGGCAATTAATCCCACGTTTTGCAATCCTTTTAATACCTGTTCGACGGTGCGTTGATTGAGTTGACAAGCGCGAGCAATCACATCGACGGATAGATCAAAAGTATAGATATTTTCAGCATCTGGTTGACTGCCTAATTCTCTTTCTTGATAGATTAAGGCTCTGAGTAAAGTGGCTACAGCTTGGGGTGGATAGCTACTGCAATTAAGCAAATGATACTCGAATTTTTGCTGTAATTCAAATAACAAACAGTACCGTTGACGAAAACTTTCGTTATCATTGTAAATCTTTTCTAGCGCCGATAAGGGAATTTTCAGGACGTGGGTGGTTTTATAGGATTCCACCAAACAGGGAAAGGCGCGACTGGCTAAACCATAACTAAAGGGTAAACTCCTCATGCCAAAACAGCCGCCGGGGTAGGTAATGGCAATAATCCGGTCGAGGGGAGTGCTGCGGACGACGATTACACCCTCATCCAAAATCACATACAAAACATCTAGAAATTCATCGGGGAGAAAAGCCGTATAGACGGGACGATTGGAAAATAGCGTCTCTAGCTTGAGGTTCTCGGCATCGAGATACTGACTCAACCAAGCTTCCTCTAGTCCGCGAAAGAGAAAACTCTGGTTAATCAGTTGTTGTAGGAGGGTTGTTTTTTTGGCTTTGACGCTCTTGCCCATAGTCTCAAACCTAGATGTAGCACTGATTCCATCTTCTCACAGTTTCCCTTGTTATCACCTTATTTCCAATTTGTTTTGTAAATGTATTGAAATTTTGTTTCCTGTGCTGTAGGATTAAACTACACCTGAAAACAGATACAACCTCAGAGTAAAGCTTAGGAGCGCCGCCGATGCAGTCATCCCAGTCTTGTTTATCCCTACTCATGGCAACTGTCCTGACGGGAGGAATGCTGGCATCTTGCACCCCATCCCCCACCAATAGCGGCAATGACAGCCAAAAACCCGTGACTGTGACACTTGTTTCCTATGCTGTCACCCAAAGTGCCTACGAAAAAATCATTCCCAAATTTGTCGAGGAATGGCAACAAAAAACGGGGCAAAAAGTCACTTTTGAACAGAGTTATGGCGGTTCCGGTTCCCAAACTCGTGCCGTTATCGATGGTTTAGAAGCGGATGTGGTAGCGTTGGCTTTAGCTTTGGATACCAAGAAAATTGAGCAAGCGGGATTAATTCAACCCGGTTGGGAAAAAGAAGCACCCAATGACTCTATTGTTCATAAATCTGTAGTGGCTTTTGTTCCTCGTGATGCCAATATTAAAATTAATCAATGGTCAGATTTAGCCAAGGATAATATTAAAGTTATTACCGCTAATCCCAAGACTTCCGGCGGAGCGCGCTGGAATTTTCTCGCTCTTTGGGGTTCGGTGACGCAAGCGGGAGGCAGTGAACAAGAGGCGCAAACTTTTGTCGAAAAGGTGTTTAAAAATGTGCCAGTTTTACCTAGAGATGCTCGCGAATCTAGTGATGTATTTTTTAAACAGGGCCAGGGAAATGTGCTAATTAATTACGAAAACGAGATGATTCTCGCTAACCAAAAAGGTGAGAATTTAGCCTATACTGTTCCCACTGATTATAATATTTCTATTGATAATCCCGTGGCGGTTGTTGATGCCAATGTGGATAAAAAAGGTACGAGAAAAGTGGCCGAGGCTTTTGTGCAGTTTTTATTTACTCCCGCAGCCCAAAGAGAATTTGCTCAGGTGGGGTTTCGTCCCGTTGAACCGACTATAGTTAAAGAGTTTGAGAGTAAATTTCCTCAGATAAAAAATCTCTTTACCGTGCAGGATTTAGGCGGTTGGGATAAGGTACAAAAGCAATTCTTTGATGATGGAGGCTTGTTCGATAAAATTCTGACTAAAGCTGGTAAATCCTAAGGAGAAAAACCATGGATAATCAACCTCAATGGCAAACTATTAATCATCCCCAAAGTGACTTACATCTCGATCAATCAGGACTTGATCGCCCCACGTCCCGACGAATAAAAATTCGGGTTCCTAAACAATATATTAACGAGCCAATCATAGCACGTTTAGGGTCTTTTCCTGGTCTAAAAGTGAATATATTTTCCGCTTTGTTAGCGGCAAATAATAATCAAGATGGCTGGTTCGATCTACAACTACAAGGCAACTCCCAAGGGATAGAAAATGCCCTTTCCTATCTGGCAGATTTAGATGTAGAAGTTTGGTATGATTCAGCACAAGTTCTTGAAGAAGCGGACAATTGGTAATCTCTAGCAATAATAAACAATGGCTAACCCACAATTATCTTTATCTCCTAGTCAAACCCTGAAAAAAGTTTCTATTCCTTGGGTAATTACCATTAGTTATCTAGTGGTTTTGTTGGTTTTACCGGCAGCGGCACTATTTGCTAAATCCCTAACTCTTGGTTTGGCCGAATTTTGGCGTGTTGCCACTTTACCGATTTCTTTATCCGCTTACCAAGTCACTTTTTTTACTTCCTTAATTGCTGGATTAATTGACGGAGTTTTTGGCACTATTATCGCTTGGGTATTAGTGCGTTATCGATTCCCGGGTAAAAAAATTGTCGATGCTTGTGTGGATTTGCCCTTTGCTTTACCCACTTCTGTTGCCGGTTTAGTCCTAGCCACAGTTTACAGTGATAACGGTTGGCTCGGTCAATTTTTTGCCCCCTTTGGCATTAAGATATCCTTTACCATTTTAGGGGTTTTTGTGGCGATGTTATTTATCGCTTTACCCTTTATTGTCCGCACCCTACAGCCGGTTTTACAGGAAATGGAAAAAGAAGTAGAAGAAGCGGCTTTATCCCTCGGTGCTTCCTCTTGGCAAATCTTCTGGCGAGTTATTTTTCCCACAATACTACCCGCTATTTTAACAGGAGTTGCCCTCGGTTTTGCCAGAGCGATCGGTGAATATGGTTCCGTAGTTATCATCTCCTCTAATATTCCCTTTAAGGATTTAATTGCCCCAGTTTTAATCTTTCAAAGACTAGAGGAATATGATTACACGGGGGCGACAGTAATCGGCATGGTTTTATTACTGGTTTCTTTGTTCATGTTAGTAGTAATTAATTTCCTGCAACAATGGGGGCAAAAATACAGAGTTAAGTAAAGAGTAAAAAATATTAGAGTATAACCGGAGACAGATCAAAATGCTGAGTCTAAAAAAATCAACTAAACCGAAAGAGCGGGATTATAAACCCCTACTAATTATCATTGCCCTTGTCTATCTGGCACTATTATTATTTATTCCAGCAGCGGCAGTATTTTACTATGCTTTTCGCAATGGATTCCAAGCTTTTTTAGAAGCGGCGGGAACTTCTGACTTTATCGAAGCGGTAAGATTAACAGTAATTATTGCCCTAATTACTGTACCTTTAAACACAATTTTTGGACTTTGTGCAGCTTGGGTAATTGCTCGCAATCAATTTCGTGGCAAAACTTTATTAATTAGTTTAATTGACTTACCTTTTGCCGTTTCTCCCGTGGTAGCGGGTTTAATGATTGTACTGCTCTATGGGCGCAATGGTTGGTTAGGTTCTTTTTTAGAACTTTTCAGTATAAAAATACTTTTTGCTTTACCCGGAATGGTATTAGCAACTATTTTTGTCACCATGCCTTTTGTCGCTAGAGAAGTTATCCCAGTCTTAGAAGAAATTGGCTTAGAACAAGAGGAAGCGGGGCGCACTTTAGGGGCAAATGATTGGCAGATTTTCTGGCGCGTAACTTTACCCAATATTCGTTGGGGATTGATGTACGGAGTCCTGTTAACTAATGCCCGGGCGATGGGAGAATTTGGGGCGGTTTCTGTGGTTTCTGGCAGTATTTTAGGTAGAACTGCCACCCTGCCAATTTTCGTAGAACAGGCCTATAAAAATTATCTCACTCCTGCCGCTTTTAGTGCAGCGGCTATTCTCGCCTTACTAGCCGGAGTTACTTTAATTATCAAAGAAATTCTCGAACGTAAAACCGCCCACAAAATTCACACTACATAACTACAATTAACCTAAAAATATGAGTATTACTATCCACCAAGTTTCCAAACGTTTCGGCAATTTTCAAGCTTTAGATAATATCAGTTTAACCATTCCTGAAGGCAAATTAGTCGCCCTCCTCGGACCATCGGGATCGGGAAAATCCACCTTATTACGTTCAATTGCGGGATTAGAAACTCCCGATAGTGGCGCAATTATCATTAACGGACAAGATACCACCCATCTGGATCCTAGACGGAGAAATATCGGCTTTGTTTTTCAACATTATGCCCTATTTAAACATTTAACTGTTCGTCAAAATATTGCTTTTGGTCTAGAAATTCGCCAGCAAAAATCGCCAGCAATTAAGAAAAAAGTTGAGGAACTATTAGAATTAATTCAATTACAAGGATTAGGTGATCGCTATCCCGCCCAATTATCGGGAGGACAACGGCAAAGAGTAGCTTTAGCCCGCGCTTTAGCCATTCAACCGAATGTATTATTATTAGATGAACCCTTTGGAGCTTTAGATGCAAAAGTCAGAAAAGAATTAAGGGTATGGCTGAGAAATTTACACGAAGAAGTTCACGTTACCAGTGTTTTTGTTACCCACGATCAAGAGGAAGCAATGGAAGTGGCCGATACGATTGTTGTGATGAATCATGGTAAAATTGAACAGGTGGGTTCTCCCGCCGAAATTTATGATCATCCCGCCACACCTTTTGTGATGCAGTTTATTGGGGAAGTGAATATCTTACCCAGTTTAGCAGGATTAGGAAATGGACATCATCCGGGGGATAATTCCACCGTTTTTATCCGTCCCCACGACCTCGAAATTATGCCCAGTCAAGATGGGTTGAATAGTTGGGCAGTGGTAAAAAGAGTTATTCATTTAGGCTGGGAAATACAGGTAGAATTAATGTTAGCCGATGGGGAAATGGTGGTGGCTTATCTCAATCGTGAGGAATACAAGCAATTACAGTTACAACCAGAACAAACGGTACATTTAAAACCGAGAAAAGCAACCTTACTCACTGATTTTGACAATAAAAGTGAGAAAGTTATCGATTACTCAATTTAAAAACTTTAGTTGTGTTACAGCCTTTCTCATCAGGATAAAGTACAACCTAATTTGCTATTGATGATCGACTCCCCAAAAAAACTTCCTGTCTCACCATTAAGATAACTGCTATAATGTTTGACTAAGACAATTATTTTTAAGTAATAGCCAATTCAAAAATGAAAGGCATCAACCTCAATAGTTAACAAAGAAAGGCTGATCAGGTACTGTCCGATCAATACAAAAACAAATCAGCTCCTTATCGTTCTTGGGAGAGGGGATTAAACGAGCATACTAAGGGACTATTGAGACAATTTTTTCCTAAGGGAACGAATTTGAAAATCCTTAAGCCAGAGCAGGTAGAAAGAGCCGTAAACTTGATTAACAATCGTACTCGAAAATGTCTTAACTATCGTACCCCGAATGAGCTATTCTATGAAGGTAAATCGGACAGTGATGCAATTCAGACTTGAATTAGCCCATTATATTAATAATCCGCCAACAGTGAGTGCTTAAGAACGGATTTACTATCATAATGTGTTGTTTTCCTGATTGTCTGAAGATTGAACACGAAAGGGAGGCGCAACATAATCGGAAGGTAAATAATTTTCGGGAATGGTTGTTGTATTTCCATCTCGTAGGGAGGTGTAACTGGGAGAGAGAATCTCAATCCCAGCTTCATTACACTTATCTTGAATATTTTGATGGAGTTCTGAATAAATTATTACCATCAAATTGGGTTGGTTAGTGTAAGCGTTTAACTGATAACTGATGTAAAAATTATCCAGGCTAGTTTGCAGGACAAAAGGGGCGGGTTCTTTGAGAATATGCACAGTTTCTAGAGCCGCTTCAATTAAGGTTTTGTGGGCTTTTCGCCAAGGCAGATCGTACCCTAGGGTAATCGTTGTCTGAATAATTAGATTTCTGTTTAATTCCCGCGAGGAAATACTAAAGTTAATCACATTACTACTTAATAAAGATGAGTTAGGAATAGTAATAATTTTATTAGTGGGAGTGCAAATGCGAATTACTAAGAAGTTTTTTTCAATTAGATCGCCAATTACCTCTCCTACTTGAATGTGATCTCCGATGCGAAAGGCACGGGTATAGATAAGAATAATTCCCCCGATAACATTGGCGATTGCCGAAGTAGAACCAAGGGATAAAAGAAGACCGAGAAAAACAGAAACACCTCGGAAAGCAGGGGAATCAAAACCGGGCAAATAGGGAAAAGCAACTATTGCTGCTATGGCAATAATTATGACTAATAGGATATTGTAAGTCGGTTTAGCCCAATCAGTATAAAAACCAGGAATAACCAGATTTCCTCTTTCTATTGCTGTAAAAAAGGGCTTGATTAGCCCGATTAAGTAGTAGGTTATAAAAATGATTATGGCAATAATAAAGGCATTGGGAAGATATTGGCCAATAGAGGATAAAACCAGTTCTAATGATTGAGAAAAATAGCCTAAAATACTCTCACCAAAAACTCTTGTCCAGGGAAATAAACGAAGTATAAATGTAGCATAATTAAATAATAATAAAAAGAGAACAAGTAAGCGAATTATCCGAAGAACTCGCAGCCAAAAAAAGCTTATATTAGAGGAAGATATGATCTCAACATTCCCGATTTGAATGCCTGGCGTCAAGGATTCAATCAAACGTCTAATAAAGGGAAATAGCTTCCCTGAAATTTTGATAACTGCAAAGCTAATAATCAGGAAGACAAAGCTGGCTATAACCGTATAAATGATGTTCTTAAGTAGTTGTTCGGGTTTTCGATCTTGGCGATATTGAGCGATAGCAACCTGAATTTTTTGTAAAGCTTGTTGAGCTAAAACCTCCGGCGTTGAACGATAGGCTTTTGCATCTCGCTCCGTCACCGTTAGAATTACTTCTTGATCTACACTTAAATAAAGTGAGTTATCATCAGGAATCTGCTTAATTGTCAGGTTCTCAACAGGAATAGAATCATTTTGAGCAATTCTTTCAATTCTCCGGGTAATAGCGTTAGCTCTCTCCTCCGCCGAAAATGAAGAAACTCCCCGCCGGATAAAAAAGAGAGTTTTTCCATCTAACATAACTGGAAAGCCGTCAATTTTATTTTCCGGTTGTGTCGGATTTTGAGCTATTCCCAAAAGAGGAGAGGTGAGAGTCAGTAGTAAAACTACAACAAATATTACCAAAGTATGCCCAATTTTTTTCATCCATCCTCTAGCTTGAGATGCTGTAGTTGGCATTGCATATCTTTGATTAATATCGACAAACGGTACAAATTTCATAGGATTAAGTCAGATTTTTCTGGGTGTAGTCGGGTAAGGTTTAGGCATTAAGAAAAGCTAAAACCAGTCGCAGAGTAATTGTCCCCGGCAACATGAAGACAATCAGGGCGACAATTATTTGACAGAGCCAGCGAATTTGAGTATAGCGTGGTTTTCTAGAGGTTTTTTTGATCATAGATCAAAGCAGAATTATCCCTAACTATTCTCTCACAAAAATCCAGTGGGTAAATTAAGTGATCGCTGCTGGTAATTCCTGGCGACTGTACTAATACTAAATCCTGTTTAAAAGCCATAGGAGATTAGGGAGATGGGGGAGTGGGGAGATGGGGGAGCAAATGTCAGCAGAAAGTTAGCAAAATTATCTAGTCACACCAGTCAATAAAACGCCGTAGCAATTTTATCTATCCTAGTACAATTGCTCAGGAGCTACGATCGATTAACCTAGAAGAGTTAGCCAATAACCAAATTCAGGCGTTGACAAGTTTATGTCACTTTTCTCATCAACCCCTGGCAAAAGTCAAAAAGTAATCAATAATATAGCGGTTTTCAGTCTCATAAGGTATAGTAAATCCCTTGATAGATAGGCGTTTCAGCATTTCAATCGGGACTCACTTCTGTGAAAACCGCTATAATATGCAGGGGTTAATTATTGCTACTATGGCAAGAGTACCTCTCGTCTGACTTCCACCAGAAGTCTGTTGGTAGCTTCGGGAATTGTCAAAACCGAGATGTAGTTACTCATTGAACGCCACAAAGGCCAAAATATGGAGTATTATTTATGAGCCATTTATCCCTATCCGAACAGATTACCGAGGAACTTCTGGCAATCCTGATCGAAGAAGAAGTCACCTATCCCTGGGATGTAACCGCTGTTGAGAGTCATGATCCCTTAGACGTGACAGAAACGCCTTTTTCTCTGTGTGAAGGACTAGAAGCGACGGCGCTCGAGGCACAAGCTCATAGATTCTTTAGCAGTTTACACCAAAAATTCCCGACAGTTTCCGTTTCATCCCGGTCTAATATCTTTGATAAATTTGCCTCTTTACTGCCAGCAGAACATTTAAATAGTCTAGTAGAAAGTGCTGAAAATCTAGTTAATAGTCAATTAGATAACTTTGATCGCCTTGTTGTTTGTCTTAGCGAGCTTTTTCCCCAATGGTCTCCAGAAGATTTACAGGTTTTTGCCCGTCCCTACGCCTATACTATGCGTAATGGCCAGAGCAAAACTAATATAGACACCGAAAATTGGCAAGCTCTTTCCGAAATTGAACAAATTCGCCGAAGTGCAGCCATCGCCAGCCAGATTTTCCGCGACTTGTCTTCTCCTGAATAGTCATCTCGTTATCGGCTGCACTGCATTGAAACTGGCTATTAGACCCCCACCTAATATTATCTTAAGACTAAAAGTTTTTCTAGTTAAGGAATCTAAACAAATAAAAATGATTTTAATCTCTTCGGGTCTAATTCCCCGCCGCTCGCGGCGTATAATAGAAAAATGAGTGAATACATCCATAAGAGCCATAATGTAAGTGTTTTGCTATATCATTTAGTGTTCCCAGCCAAATATCGTAAAGCCGTTTT